>JANMQE010000202.1:0-1985 GCA_031370195.1 Phyllobacteriaceae bacterium | reverse complement strand
CCACCAGTTCCATTTGCAAAAGTGGATTCCGATTGATCTCGGCGGGTATGACGTATCCTTCACCAATTCGTCCGCCTTCATGGTGGCAACCGTAGCCGCCGCCGCCGGGCTTTTGTATTTCTCGACAGCCGGGCGCAGCCTGATCCCGGGCCGTCTTCAGTCCGTTTCTGAAATCGCCTACGAATTCGTCGCAAACATGCTGCGCGACAGCGCTGGCACATCCGGAATGAAATTCTTCCCGTTCGTGTTCTCGCTGTTCATGTTCGTGCTGGTGGCAAACCTTTTCGGCATGTTCCCTTACTTTTTCACCATCACCAGCCACTTGATTGTCACCGTCGCGCTCGCGCTGCTGGTCATGTCTGTGGTTGTTGGCTACGGTTTCTACAAAAACGGTTTGGGCTTCCTCAAGCTGTTCGTCCCGCAGGGCGTCCCGGGCGCGCTGGTGCCCGTTGTCGTTGTGATCGAGGTCATTTCGTTCCTCTCGCGCCCGATCAGCCTTTCAATTCGTCTTTTCGCCAACATGCTTGCCGGCCACATCACGCTCAAAGTGTTCGCGGGTTTTGTTGTCACCCTGTCCGGCATGGGCGCGCTCGGCATCGGCGGTGCGCTTTTACCTCTTGCCATGACCGTCGCCTTGACCGGTCTTGAATTTCTGGTGGCTTTCCTTCAGGCATACGTGTTCACGGTCCTCACCTGCATGTATCTGAACGACGCCATACATCCCGGCCACTAGGAAAAACTTGTACGGCGGGATGGTCCGCCGCCAACAAACTCTCGCAATCCATAAGGAGCTTAAAAATGGACGCAGAAGCAGCAAAGTACATCGGCGCAGGCATCGCATGCTTGGGCATGGGCGGCGTGGGCATTGGCCTTGGCACAATGTTCGGCAACTTTTTGGCTGGTGCCTTGCGCAACCCGTCAGCAGCTGACGGCCAGTTCAGCCGTTTGATTTTCGGCTTTGCCGTGACCGAAGCTCTGGGCATCTTCTCGCTGCTCGTCGCGCTTCTGCTGCTGTTCGTCGTCTAAGACGGTCGAACCAAAGCTTTGACCGGCCGCTGATGTTGGCGGCCGGGCCTGTATCCAAAAGGTGATCGTATGTTTGTGACCGAGGCATTGGCCGAGGAAACCACGACGGCTCCGGCTGCTGCCGGAACTGCGGGTGAGGCCGGGCATACCCCTGCCGCTGCTGGTGAAACCGTCCACACTGAAACCGGTGTTCCCGGTGAAGGCGGCCGCAGCGAAGTTTTCCCGCCGTTCGACCCTGCATCCTTTCCCTCGCAGTTGTTGTGGCTGGCCATTACGTTCGGCCTTTTCTACATGTTCATCTCGCGGCTTGCCTCGCCGCGCATCGCCTCCATTCTGGAAACCCGCCGCGACCGCATTTCCCGCGATCTGGCAGACGCCGCCAAGATGAAGGACGAGGCAGACAGCGCAGTTGCCGCCTATGAGCAGGAACTGGCAACTGCCCGCAAGAACGCAGTCGATATCGGCAACAAGGCGCGCGACGAGGCGAAAGCCGTCGTCGAGGCCGACCGCAAGGCAAGCGAAGCCGTCCTTGAGGCTAAAATCGCCGAATCCGAAAAGCGGATTGCCGCTGTTCGTGCCTCCGGCATGAAGGAAGTCGGCAAGATTGCCGAGGAAGCGGTATCCGCCATTCTTGCGCAGTTGACCGGTAGCAAGGCTTCCGCAACTGACATCGCTGCCGCGATCAAGTCCGTGAAGGGGTGAGGGTAACGCCATGATGGACAACACATTCTGGGCCTTCGCGGCCCTCGTCATTTTCCTCGGCATCGTCGTCTATCTGAAAGTGCCGGGCATGATCACCAAGGCGCTCGACGATAGGGCAGACAAGATCAAGGCCGACCTCGACGAAGCCCGCCGCCTGCGCGAAGAAGCCAAGGGCCTCCTCGCCGAATATCAGGCCAAGCGCAAGGAAGCGGAAAAAGAAGCCGCTGCGATCCTCGCCTCCGCCAAACGCGAAGCCG
>JANMQE010000159.1:0-14765 GCA_031370195.1 Phyllobacteriaceae bacterium | reverse complement strand
TGCATATGAGTGCTGGCGCCTTGGCCAAGGCGCTGGACGTTCCACGTACCCGCGTCGAACGCTTGGTCACCGCAAAATCATCCGTCACTCCTGACACGGCACTTCGGTTGGCAAGATATTTCAGAACCTCGCCGGAGTTCTGGATGAACATGCAAGCCGGATATGATCTGAAGCGTGAGGCTAACCTGAAGAAAGCAGAGTTGGAACGCGTAACGCCTATTGAGCTGAAAAATATTGCTGCCTGACAGCTCACGCGAAGCCCAAAGAAAGCGCCAAAGACCTATTCTCCGTTAGCATGGCGTCGTCCTCAAGTCTCCCAAATGACTGATCAACCTTGTCTCTCTTCACGGACATGACCTTGTCGATCATCACCTGCGAGACCTTGCGCAAACCATTTTCCAGAGATGGTTGCACCGTAATGCGCAATAGGGGGGCATCGACCAGTGTTCCCGAGATGAGCAACACGGCAATTGTGCCGGTTTGATCAAACTCATTCGATTGTATGACAAGAGCAGGACGAGGCTTGCCGAAATCTCCCGACAAGGCAACTGTAACAAGATCCCCGCGCCTCACACTCCAGTCTCATCGTTCAGGTCGATAAGAGCGGCGTCCATCAAGGCATCAAGCTCATGGTCGGTAGCATCGGCTTCCGCGATAACACGCGACTGACGGTGGCACTCTGCGGCAAATCCTGGAAGTCGCTTGTCTGGAACCCAAATCTGCACCGGGCGCAACCCTGACGCTCGCAGGACGTCTCTGCGCTTCCGGACCCGTTGGTTCACCGATGTCGGCGTGTTTTCCTCCGCGAAAGAAGTTACAAGTAACTGTGGTGAAACAAGCCAGCGCAGTCAACGTCGCCGTTCCAATCGCGTCTCAGCGATATCAAGAATTAGCACGTCCATTGTCTGCTTCAATTTCAGAACTAGTTGCGAACTCGAGGTCAGACGCATCGAAATGAAGCAAGCACTACCCCACCTCTTCCGCCAGCAACCCGCTCACGAAATCAAACAGTCCCGGCCTTCTGTCCCGCCGCAGACGTTCTGCTGAAACGATTGAAACCACTGACGAAAACGCGCGATCCAGATCGTCGTTGATGACCACATAGTCATACTCGCGCCAGTGCTCGATCTCGACTTTCGCATTCTTCAGCCGCTTTGCAATCACATCGGCTGCATCTTCGGCGCGGCGTTGGAGCCTTGCCTGCAATTCAGACATCGACGGCGGCAAAATGAAGATCGAGACGATGTCAGCCCGCATCTTCTCCTGCAACTGCAATGCGCCTTGCCAGTCAATGTCAAACAACATGTCGCGCCCGGCTGCCATAGCGAGTTCTGCCGGTTCGCGCGGCGTTGCATAAAAGTTGCCGTGCACTTCCGCCCATTCCAGCAGCAGATCGGCATCGCGCAGCCGCTCAAACTCGCGCATCGACACAAAATGATAATGCACGTCATCAATTTCGCTGCCGCGCCGCGCACGGGTCGTCACGCTGACCGACAGCGACAAAGCCGGGTCGCGCTCCAGCAGGTTGCGCGCAATGGTTGATTTCCCCGCACCGGAGGGCGACGACAGTACCAGCATCAAGCCCCGTCTGCGCACACTGCTGTCCTTGATGCCATTTGCCATGGTCTTATTACTCCAGATTCTGCACTTGCTCGCGAAATTGATCGACTATCACTTTCAACTCAAGCCCGATTGCCGTGATTGTCGCCGCATTCGACTTGGAGCACAGAGTGTTGGCCTCGCGGTTGAACTCCTGCGCCAGAAAATCAAGCTTGCGCCCAACCGGACCGTCACCGGCGAGCAGCTGTCGCACAGCTCCGATATGACCCGTCAACCTGTCCAGCTCCTCGCGTATATCCGCCTTGGTCGCCAGAAGCGCTGCTTCCATCGATAGCCTTTGCTCGTCAAACCCTTGCACTGACTCCATCAACAATCGCACCTGCGCCGAAAGTCGGTCGCGGATGGCGTCCGGCGTGCGCGAGGTGTCGGCGACCGCGCGCGCAACCAGGTGTTCAACGCGGGTCATGTTCTCGATCAGCAAGGCCATCAAGGCGTCGCCCTCGCGCGCGCGGAAAGCCTTGACCTCATCGCACGCCACCCCAACCACCTGCAAAATTGGCGCGTCAAACTCCGGCTCGTCGTCTTGTGAACCGCTGTCAAGCACTCCGCGCATTGATAGCAGCTCGCCAATTGTTGGCATGGCGAGACCATGTCGATCACGCAACGTTGCTGCCAAGTTCAATATCTGGTCCACCAACGTTTCGTTGATATGCAGGTTTGCAGCCGCTTTGCCTTCATCCTGCGAGACGGTCAGTTGCAGATTTCCGCGCGTCACCTTGGTCTGGACCACTTGTCTGACCAACGGCTCAAGCCGCTCCAGCCCGGCAGGCAAGCGAATGCGCAAATCAAGCGATTTGCCATTAACCGAGCGGATTTCGCACACAATTCGCGCACCATTCGTGGCTTCAATTTCGCTTCGGGCAAAGCCCGTCATGCTTTCAATCGCCACTCTTCGCCCTCGTTGTTGACGCTACTGCGCCGGTGCGACAACAGGGTCGACAGTTGTGGCCGCACCTGCCGCATTTGCTTTTTCAGCGTCTTCAACAGCCTTCGCTTCAATTTCGCGCCAGCGCGCGACATTTTCATTGTGCTCTTCGAGTGTCGCGGCGAATACATGGCCGCCGGTCCCGTCTGCAACAAAGAACAGCTCGTTGGTTTGCGATGGATTGGCCACTGCCTCTAACGCCGCCTTGCCGGGATTGGCAATCGGTGTGGGGGGCAGACCGTCAATCTGGTAGGTGTTGTAAGCGGTCACCTTGTCGATATCAGACCTGCGGATCGGCTGATTGGCCGGTTTGCCAAGTCCGCCGTAGATGCCATAGATAATCGTCGGGTCTGACTGCAGGCGCATGCCTTGGTTGAGGCGGTTGATGAAAACCGCGGCAACTCTTGGTCGCTCGTCAGATTTTCCGGTTTCCTTCTCGACAATCGACGCCAGTGTCACGAACTCGTTGATGTCCTTGACCGGCAGATTGGGCGCGCGGCGCGCCCAGACCTCTTCTACGAGTTTCTTCTGGTCATTCATCAGCTTCTGGACAATTTCCGTGCGCGTGGTGCCGCGCGAGAAACGTTGCGTATCAGCCAGGAGCGAGCCCTCGGCCGGAATTTCGGCCGGCATGCCGCCTGTCAGCACTTCGTCTTCGCCAATGCGCGCCAGGATTTGCTGAACCGTCAGTCCTTCCGGAATTGTCAGCGAATGCAGGATCGATTTGCCGCTGACCAGATTGGCGAGTATGTCGCGCATTGACGCTCCGGCCTTGAATTCATATTCGCCGGCCTTCAGATCCTTTTCCTGATCCAGCACCTTTGCGCCGTAACGGAAAATGCGCGCGTCCGAAATCAGGTTGCGGCTTGCAAGCTGGCTTGCCACGTCGCCCATGCTCGCACCGCGCTTGACAACAAACGTCGCCGCGTCGCTGGACGGGCCTTTGGCATCGAATTGCGCTTTGCCATAATAGGCTGCAAGGCCCGCGCCGACAGCCAGGAACACCAGCAGCGACATGATGAAATTCATGAAAACCACGACCTGGCTGCGCGCCTTGCGCGAGCGCTTGGGCGGTTGAACACCCGGTTCCGGTCGCAGCACTTCGGTCGCTGATTTTGGCACAATCGGCCGTGCAGCCGCTGCATTGTCGCGCTGGCCGAAACCGCCGCCTGTGGTGTCTGTACTCACGTCGCCCTCGTCAGAATGCTTTACGGGAATCTTCAGTCAAGACTATCTCTGATTATGGCAAAAAGGCGAGTGGGACCCATTCAACCAAAGCGGCGCAACACCAGTGACGCGTTTGTGCCGCCAAAGCCGAACGAATTCGACAGCGCAATATCCACCCGCTTCTTCTTGGCAACATGCGGCACCAGATCAACAACGGTCTCCCGTTCCGGGTTATCAAGGTTGAGTGTCGGCGGAATGACGCCGTCTCGGATCGCGAGCATCGAGAAGATTGCCTCAATCGCCCCCGCAGCGCCAAGGAGATGGCCTGTCGCCGACTTGGTGGATGACATGGTCAGGCGCGACGCCTCGTTGCCCATCAGCCGCTCGACAGCGCCAAGCTCAATCGTGTCCGCCATGGTCGAAGTGCCGTGCGCGTTGATGTAATCAAGTTCGCCCGGCGACACGCCCGCACGCTTCAGTGCCGCCGTCATGCAGCGGAAGGCACCATCACCGTCTTCAGCTGGGGCGGTGATGTGGTGTGCGTCGCCTGACAGACCATAGCCAACGACTTCAGCATAAATCTTCGCGCCGCGCGCTTGTGCGTGTTCCAGCGCCTCCAGAACGACAATACCAGCGCCCTCGCCCATGACAAACCCGTCCCGGTCTTTGTCATAAGGTCGCGATGCGCGTTGCGGCTCGTCGTTATAGGCGGTGCAAAGCGCACGGCATGCAGCAAATCCGGCCAAAGACATGCGCCCGATGGGCGATTCTGTTCCGCCCGCCACCATCACATCAGCGTCTCCAAGCATGATCAGCCGCGACGCATCGCCAATGGCGTGAGCGCCAGTCGAGCAAGCGGTGACCACAGAATGGTTCGGACCCTTGAGTCCGTGCTTGATGGAAACCTGCCCAGAGGCAAGATTGATGAGGCGACCTGGAATGAAGAACGGCGAGACACGGCGCGGGCCCTTGTCACGCAAGGTGTATCCAGCTTCGACGATGCCTTCGATGCCGCCGATACCGGAGCCGATCAAAACGCCAGTGCGTGTCTGGTCGTCATATGTTTTGGGGTGCCAGCCTGCGTCAGCCAAGGCCTCGTCAGCCGCGGCCATCGCGTAGATGATGAAGTCATCAACCTTGCGCTGTTCTTTCGGCTCCATGCAGCTGTCCGGATTGAACGTGCCCTCAGAACCATCTCCACGCTTGATCTGACAGGCGATCTGGCAGGCAATGTCGGAGACTTCAAAACTCTCAATTCTGGCTGCGCCATTCTTGCCAGCGATGAGATTTGACCACGTGACCGGGGCGGTCGAACCGAGAGGGGTGACCATGCCAATGCCGGTGACAACTACTCTGCGCATTAAAACTCCCTCCCCGGATAAAGAAATGCCCGGCGGGCGTCTCTCAGCCAGCCGGACACCAGATATTCAACAGTCTATCAAGCCTGAGCTTTTTCGATGAACTTGACAGCATCGCCGACGGTCAAAATTGTTTCCGCCGCATCGTCAGGGATTTCAACGCCGAATTCCTCTTCAAACGCCATGACCAGCTCCACAGTGTCGAGCGAGTCGGCACCGAGGTCATCGATGAAGCTTGCAGCTTCAGATACTTTGCCGGCGTCCACGCCGAGGTGCTCGATCACAATCTTCTTCACGCGGTCTGCAACGTCGCTCATGTTGGAATCCTCAATTCTTCCTGTTTCTCCGCTTGGTTAGCGGCATCAAACTCTCATATCAAGACCCAAGATGCAGTTTGCCCCCGGCATGCCGCCACTTGCGCCCATTTTTGCGCTGCATTCTGCCTTTTTCAGCTTGTGCGGCGCTCACATGACAAAATCCGCCGCGGCGATATCATGGTTTTTGCCGCTGCGCAAAGGTCTGGGTTCAACCGGCGATCATCCGGAAACCGCCCTCCCCAAGCCGCACGTTCACAACGCAATCTTTCAAGGGCGGGAAAATTCTTCGGGAGCTTTCCTGATCACCATGGCAATTGCCGGGCCGCGGCAAGGAATGCGGCGCGCAAACGCGACGCCGGGCTCAGCGGCCATCGCTGCCAAAACTGACGGGTCAAGAAATTTTCCGGTTCCCCGGATGGACACCGCCTGCTTCATGATCCATCCGCCGACGCTGCGAGCAGGCACGTCGGCGCAGGCGACAAAGCAAAGATGCCCGTTCAGCCGCACAACCCGCAGCAATTCCCGCATGGTTTCAACCGGGTGAACGGTGGTTTCGATGCCCCACGCGCAAGATACAAGATCGAAACTGCCGTCTTCAAACGGCAGGCGCTCCAACTGGCCCAAAATCTTTTCGGCAGGAAGCGCTGGTGTCTGCCTGAGCATTTCCGGGCATCCGTCCAGCAGCGTCAGACTAATGCCACCTGACTTCCTGATCAGCGAAGCGCCGAAACGTCCCGTGCCGCATGCAGCATCCAGAACTGACATCCCAGGGTTCACCAGCGCCAGAACAGCCCCTTCAAAGGCGCTTTGGCCTCCCGAACCTGCATACTTCAGAAACCGGTCGTGAAGCCGGTCATAGCTTTTTGCGATCACACTGTAGCTTGGAATACACCGCTTGCCTTCGGGGCAGCCAGCCGTCGCCCCGCGCCAGCCAGCATTTCGCGCTTGAGCAAATTGATGCAGGTGGAAATCGCCGGCGATGGTCATTTCACACCCGTGGTGAGCAGCAATTCATTGGGTCCCGCCCAGCCTGAGCCGGTGTTGAAAGCGGACAGCTTGTCTTCCATGTCAGCCCAAGCCTTTCCCTGCGCCGCCGCATCCAACTGCGCCAATATCTGCATCACCGGCGCGGCCGAGGTGCGGATGAAGTCAAGATAGGCGCTGGCGGATGGGAGAATGAACGGCGCATGGACCCGCGTTGTCACGCAATCCCGGAAACCTGCAGCGGCAAACAACCCGTCCATCTGTCCGGGTTTGCCTAGACTCACCAGACTGCCGGGCCGGTACGGATCAATAGGCGGCAGACCGGCATGCTCCAACGCAGTCGACATCAAAATCTTCAGGCACGGATTGGTCTCGGCGCTGGAGAACACCAGCGTGCACAGCCGCCCGCCGGATTTGAGAACGCGGTGGATTTCCTGCAGGCCTTTCAGCGGATCCGCAAGGAACATCAGGCCAAGACGGCAGACAGCAGCGTCAAAAGAGCTGTCGGCATACGGCAGCGCTTCGCCGTCAGCAGTCACAGTCTCGACATTGGCAAAGCCTGCCCGGGCTGCATTGGCTTTCGCATACTCCAGGATGGCCGGGGAAATGTCGGTGGCCACAACCGATCCGCCAGAACCGGCAATTGCGGCGGCATCGAGCGTCTGGTCACCCGCCCCTGCCGCGACATCCAATACGCGCACGCCGGCGCTGATCCCAGCCATTTTCAGCATCGCCTGCGTCGACGACAAGAGCCAAGGCCGGATGACGGCGCTGCTGTCGTTCCAACCGGAGGCGGCCTTGTTCCACTGGCTGGTCATTGCCTGTTTGAATTCCGCCTGATTGAGTATCGCTGACATGTTATTTCTCCGCGCGCTCTGCTGGGCCTCGCTGGATGCGTGCCCGATGGCGACAAACCTATGACTTGGCGCATCGCGGCGGCAGCGGTATTTCTGGACGAGACATCGTCAAAGATGCATAACCCTACGATGATTGACTGGAATGACCTTCGGTATTTTCTGGCAGTGGCCCGCCAAGGAAGCACGCTGGCCGCTGCGCGCGCGATCACCAAAAGCCAATCCACCGTTCACCGCCGCCTCGAAGAGCTTGAAGCGCAGCTGGGCCGCCCGCTCGTCAAACGCCATCCGACCGGCTACCAGCTGACACCCTTCGGCCTGTCGATGCTGCCTTACGCCGAAGAGGTTGAGCAGGCAGTGCTGCGCTTTGAACAGCATCAGGCATCGGTCGAGCGCGACGAGGTCGGTGTCGTCCGGCTCACCTGCCCGGAGCCAATCATGGCGATGATGGTCAAGTCTGGCCTGATCGACCGGTTTGAGGCGCGTTACCCGAATTTGCGTGTCGAATTCGTGATGAGCGACAAATATCTCGATCTTGCCAAGGGCGATGCCGATGTTGCGCTGCGCTCCGGCGACACCGATGACGACGCACTGGTCGGACGCAAGATCGCGGATTCCGTCTGGGCGGTTTACGCAAGCCAATCTTTCATCGACCGGCATGGCAAACCGGAATCCATTGCTGACATCGCCAGGTTTCCGATTGCAGGGCTTGACGAATCCATGTCCGGACACCGCTTGTCCAAATGGCTGGCGGAAATTGCTCCCCACGGGACCATCACCTCGCGCAACAATTCGATGCTGGGCATGATGCAGGCGATCCGGTCGGGCTTGGGCATCGGTGCCTTGCCAGTTGCGCTTGGCGGCAAAGACGCCGAGCTCATCCGCCTCCTCGGGCCTATCCCGGAACTTACGCGTGCCTGGAGGATTCTTGCACACCCGGAGGTCAGAAAGACTCCGCGCGTGTCAGCGTTTTTCGAGTTTGTCGCAAGCGAAACGGATGCTCTGAAGCCGATTTTGACTGGCTGATTTTGCCGCGCCCAAGTGCCGTCAGATCATCGCCATGCCGCCGTTCACATGGATGGTCTGGCCGGTGACATAGGCCGCTTCGTTGGACGCCAGAAACACCGCAGCAGCCGCGATTTCCGCGCCGGTGCCCATGCGGCGCATGGGAATTGCGCCCATGATGGTCTCTTTCTGCTTGTCATTCAGCTTGTCGGTCATGGCCGATTCGATGAAGCCAGGCGCGATGCAGTTGACCGTGACGTTGCGCGAGGCGATTTCCTGCGCCAGCGATTTTGAAAGGCCGATCATGCCGGCCTTTGCAGCGCAGTAGTTTGCCTGTCCGGGGTTGCCCGTGACGCCGACTATGGACGTTATGTTGATGATCCGGCCAAAGCGGCGGCGCATCATCGGGTGGGTCAGTTCTCGGGTCAGGCGGAACACTGACGTCAAATCGATCTCCAGCACCGCATCCCAATCGGCGTCAGACATGCGCACAAACAGGCCGTCTTTTGTGATGCCGGCATTGTTGACGAGAATATCTACGCCCTCCAGATCAGCCTCCGCCTTGGCTCCAAGCGCTTTCACCGCATTGCGGTCGGCAAGGTTGGCTGGAAACACGTGGACACGTTCGCCAAGCTCCGCTGCCAGCGTGTCAAGCTTTTCCGCGCGGGTGCCGTGCAGGCCAACTGTCACACCAGCCTTGTGCAGCGCCTTGGCGATTTCTGCGCCGATGCCGCCGGTTGCCCCGGTCACCAGCGCCTTGCGGCCAGTCAGGTCAAACATGGGCTTATCCTTCTTTCCGTTGATTAGGCCTGCGCGGCGAGAAATGCTTCAATGTCATCAAGCGAGTTTATTGCTGTGCCGGATACGTCTTTCGAGATGCGCCGTGCCAGACCAGTCAGCACTTTTCCCGTGCCTATCTCTACGAGAGAAGTGACTCCATTGGACGCAAACCATTCGATCGTCTCGCGCCAACGCACCTGACCGGTCACCTGTGTGACCAGTCGGGCAGCTATTTCATCCGGATCCACAGTCGGCGTCACAGTGACATTTGAGACTACCGGCACCGCCGGCGCATGCATTGTCACTGCCGCCAATGCCGTTTGCATCGCATCAGCCGCCGGGGCCATAAGAGCCGAATGGAAAGGTGCAGATACCGGGAGCATGATCGCCCGTTTGGCACCCTTCTCTGTGCAAAGTGCCGCCGCCCGTTCAACAGCGCTCTTGGAGCCGGAAATCACCAACTGGCCACCCCCATTGTCGTTGGCAATCTGGCAAACTCCACCCTCAGCCGCCTTGCAAGCGGCATCCACATCGCCATGTTCAAGCCCAATGATCGCCGCCATCGCTCCCTGACCTGGCGGAACCGCCTTTTGCATCGCATTGCCGCGAATGCGCAGCAGCCGCGCTGTGTCTGCGAGCGAAAACGTCCCGGCAGCCGCCAGTGCCGAATATTCGCCAAGCGAGTGACCGGCAACGAAGGCAACCTTGTCTTTCAGCAAATAGCCCTTGGATTCCAGCACCCGAACCAGCGCCACCGATACTGCCATCAATGCCGGTTGGGCGTTGGCTGTCAGCGTCAGTGTCTCTTCCGGCCCGTCAAACATCACAGACGAAAGCTTTTCTCGCAGCGCTTCATCAACCTCGTCAAACACCGCACGGGCGACATTGCTTTCTTCAGAAAGCAGTTTGCCCATGCCGACCGCTTGGCTGCCCTGCCCCGGAAATGTGAACGCTATGGCCATCGCCGAGTCCTTTGCCTGTCTTTTGTTCAAACCGGAATGAACATAAGCCCGGCAACTGTCAAGAAGCCGCCGATGCTCTGCAACCCTTGCCCAAAGCTTGGCTGCTCAAGGCCAACCCCTGCGACAGATAAATTCGCAAAGAAATAGTGCGGCATACCCCATTTGGGTGATGCGGGCATTTGCAGCCTTACGCTAGGGTATGTTCATGCCGCCAAGGACAGTGACACACAGTCCGGAGTGGAAACGAAATCCCGGGTGCATTTGCGCCCCACTTAACACCCGGGCCTGCCGTCTGCATCCCATCGGACCGGGATGCAGGCGGCATACTGCTTTTCGGGGTCACTTGCGCACCCTTCTCGGATTTCCTTGCCCCGAACCAATGTTTGGTGGCAAAAGGAACATGTCGCATTTGCTGCGAAGGATTGCCTTTACATGGTCACCTATCTCGAAGCCTCCGTGGCACCACCGAAGAACACCGGACAGATTCGCCTCTACGGATCTGAGGCCTTTCTAAACATGCATAAGGCCGGCCAGCTGACGGCGCGTTGCCTTGATGCGTTGGCAGACATCGTCAAGCCGGGCGTTACCACAGCGCAGATTGACCGTTTCGTGTTTGAGTTCGGCGCTGACAACGGCGCATTGCCAGCCACACTCAATTACCGTGGCTATACCAAATCCTGCTGCACCTCTATCAATCACGTGGTTTGCCACGGCATTCCGGACGACAAGCCGCTGCGAGAAGGCGAAATCGTCAACATTGACGTGACCTACGTGCTCGACGGCTGGCATGGTGATGCAAGCCGGATGTATCCGGTCGGCAACGTCAACCGCGCCGCCGAACGGCTGATGGAAGTTACCTACGAATGCCTGATGCGCGGCATTGAGGCTGTGCGGTCCGGTTTCAAGACCGGGGCGATCGGCGCAGCCATTCAGACATATGCGGAAAAAGAACGTTGCTCGGTGGTGCGTGACTTCTGCGGCCACGGTATCGGGTTGCTGTTCCATGATTCGCCGAATATTCTGCATTACGGCACGCCAAATGAAGGCGTCGAAATGCGCCCGGGGATGATTTTCACCATTGAGCCGATGATCAACCTTGGCCGTCCACACGTAAAAGTGCTGGCCGACGGGTGGACTGCCGTGACCCGAGACAGGTCATTATCGGCCCAATATGAGCATACCGTCGGCGTCACCTCCACTGGTTGCGAAATTTTTACAAGTTCGCCCAGAGGGCTCGACCATCCGGGGATTTCGCTCTAGTTTTCGCCATCAGGGTGAAAACATGTCAGACGATGATTCCACAGGTCGCGGGTTTGGCGAAGCGCGGCAGCCGCGGCCGGGTGGCAAGGCGATTTCGGTTGTCGATGATGCAGCCGGACACCGCAACAGGCTGAGAACGCGCTTCAAGACAGCCGGACCGGACGCTCTGGCGGACTACGAGCTACTCGAACTGGTGCTGTTCCGCTCCATCTCGCGCGCCGATACCAAGCCGATTGCCAAGACTTTGCTGAAAAAATTCCAGACCGTCGGCGCAGTCTTTGCGGCACCTGAAAACCTGCTGCGCGAAGTGCCGGGTGTCGGCGAAGTTGTGGCGTTTGATCTCAAGGTGATCTTTGCCGCTTCACAGCGCCTGTTGCGCACTGAAATCGCCGGTCGCGAAGTGCTGGCGTCATGGGACAAGGTGCTGGACTATTGCAAGGCGAGCATGGGGTTTGAGACGCGCGAACAGTTCCGTATCCTCTTTCTCGACAAGAAAAACGCGCTCATCGCCGATGAAGTGCAGCAAACCGGCACTGTTGATCACACGCCGGTCTATCCACGCGAAGTGGTCAAGCGCGCACTGGAACTGGCATCTACGGCGATTATCCTGGTGCACAATCACCCCTCAGGCGACCCGACGCCCTCTCGCGCGGACATCGAAATGACACGGACCATCGTCGAGACGGCAAAGCCGCTCGGCATTGCCGTTCACGACCATATCATCATCGGCCGTGACGGCCATGCCAGCCTCAAGGGTCTGCAACTCATGTGATGTGCATTAACCAGTGCCCTTCACCAAGCCGCTTTACCATTCGTTAAGGATCTGATTCCACGCGACAAAAATCGGGTTTATGGGAATGTCCAAGACGAAGGATTACTCTCATGGCCCATGCCGAACTCACCATTCCCGTTCACGCCCGCGACCCGTACAAGAGCAAAACCAGCCTGGAATTCGGCTTCCGCGCCAAGCGCTTCCGCGAAATCCAGAAGGTAATCCAGGAAATTCTCGACCTGAAAGGCAACTGCCATGTGCTCGACCTTGGCGGTTCGGAGAAATACTGGCTTATCGGCGAGGACTTCATAAAGGCAAACCGTGAACGGCTGCATTTCACCATCATCAATCCGGAGGCACAGGAGAGCAAGGATTCGGCGCTGTTCACCTTCTCGATTGGTGATGCGACCGATCCGGGCCTGTTCAAGGGAAAGTCATTTGACTTTGTCCATTCCAACTCGGTGATCGAGCACGTCGGCGACTGGAATGCGATCAGCCGGTTTGCCGACAACACCCGCAATCTTGGCACCCGCTATTATATGCAGACGCCGAATTTCTGGTTTCCCTACGAACCGCACTTCCGCTTTCCGGGGTTCCAGTGGCTGCCGGGAAGTGTGCGTGCTTTCATGATGACCAAAATGAAACTCGGTTTCTTCAAGCGGATGGACAGCTATGCCGAGGCCAAGGATCATGTAGATTCAATCCGGCTGCTCTCGGCCCGTCAGGTGAAGCGCCTCTTCCCAGATGCCACTGTCAAGCGTGAACGGGTGTTCGGGCTGGCCAAGTCGATCATGGCGATTCGCTAAACTGGTTTCCAAGGCCTCAAATTGCCGAGGAACGCAGACGCGCTTGCAGTGATCTCATCGCGTCGCGCGCTGTCCATGCGGTTGAGATTGCCGTAAATGACTGACATGCGCTGGTTCTTGCGCAGTGTCGCTTCGTTTTCGATCAAGAAATTCCAGTAGAGATAGTTGAACGGGCACGCTTTCGGGCCTGTCTTTTTCTTCACATCAAAAGCGCAGCCATCGCAATAGTCAGACATCCGGTCGATATAGGCACCGGAAGCCGCATAAGGCTTCGATGCCAGAAAGCCGCCGTCTGCGTAACACACCATTCCATGCGTGTTGGGCAGTTCCACCCATTCATAAGCGTCGGCATAAACAGCCAGATACCATTCCTCGATCTGCGGCGGGCTGATGCCTGCCAGCAGCGCAAAATTGCCTGTGATCATCAGTCTTTGGATGTGATGAGCGTGGGCATTTTCCATCGTCTCGCCAATCACTTGGCGCATGCAGTTCATGTTTGTCTCGCCGGTCCAGTAGAAATCCGGCAGGGAACGATGCGCGTCCAGCGCGTTGGTTTGCGCATAAGCCGGCATCTTCAGCCAATAAAGCCCGCGCACATATTCGCGCCAGCCGAGAATCTGGCGGATGAAGCCTTCAACCGCGTTGATTGGGGCATGACCGGAATGGTAAGCATGCTCGGCTCGGCGGATGATTTCCATCGGCTCCAGCAGGCCACAGTTGAGCACAGCCGAGACCATAGAATGGAACAGTTTCGGCTCGCCCTGCTTCATGGCGTCCTGGTAGGTGCCGAATTGCGGAAGTCGCTGTTCAATGAACCGGTCAAGCACTTCGAGAGCATCAGTGCGCGTCACCGGCATCGCAAACGGACGCAGCGACCCCGGATGATGGGCAAACCGGGCTTCGACAAGTTTCAGCACGTCGGCCGTGACCTCATCGGGTGCAAACTCCGGGTGGTCCGGCACATCAAATTGCTGCGGCAACTGCTCGCGATTCTCCGCGTCAAAATTCCATTGGCCCGCTTCCGGTTCATCCCCGCGCATCAACACGCCATGTTCACGGCGCATCTCGCGGTAGAAATACTCCATGCGCAGCGATTTCTTGCCCTCCGCCCAGCGCACAAACCGTTCGGTAGAGCACAGAAACCGCGTGTCGTTGCGGATTTCAACCGGGATGCCGAACAATTCCGGCCAGTCACGCATCATCGCCAGCACCCGGTATTCACCCGGCTCTGTCACAACCAGCCTGTCAGGCTTCAAATCCGCAATCGCGCGCGCAAGTTCGCCGTTGAAACTGCCGGAATTGTCGGCATCGTCGAGCTTGACATAGCGCACATGCCAGCCCTGCCCGCGCATTTCCTGCGCGAAATGGCGCATCGCAGAAAACAGGAACGCGATTTTCTTCTTGTGGTGTGGAACATATCGCGCCTCTTCCATGACCTCCACAATCAGAACCGTGTCGCGGTCCTTGTCTGCGTCATCAAGACTGGAAATCGTCGGCGTCAGCTGATCGCCGAGAATCAACCGCAATGTACCGCTCACGGCTCAACCCTTTGTTCGGGCACGTGAACGCCCGCCATCGACCGCCATCACCTGCCCTGTGATCCATCCGCCCTTGTCCGTCAGCAATAATTCACCCAACGCGGCAATATCATCCGCTTCACCAAGACGGGGCAGCGCATGCAGGGCAGCAACACCTTGCGCAATTGCCGGATTGGCGGTGATTGCCTTGGCAAGTGGCGTATCAGTGAGACTTGGAGCGATTGCATTGACGCGGATTTTCGGCGCAAGTTCAGCCGACAGGGCACGCGTCAGACCTTCGATAGCCCCCTTGGCCATCGAGATGGATGCGTGGCTGGCGAACCCTTGCGCCACAGCGATGGTCGAAAAGAACAGCACCGAGGCAGTGCCAGTCGCGGCTTTCAATGCTGGCAGCGCAGCTTGAATTGCCTTGATCGC
>JANMQE010000140.1:0-4476 GCA_031370195.1 Phyllobacteriaceae bacterium | reverse complement strand
CAAGGCGCAATCTGTCAAACGCTGGGGCATCTATGGCATGGCGTTCAACAAAATCGACACCAACACCGACGGGATCATCACACCAGCGGAGCTCGACGCGCAGCGGTGAGGCTTGGGCACTTGCCTTCGCCCCGCCGTTTGCGGGGAGAAGGTGGCCCGATAGGGCCGGATGAGGGGCAACGCCGGGGGTCGGAAGGTAACCGCGAACCAGCAAGACAATGCTCTCACACCGCTTCCCACACCCCGCTCTTGCCCGCCTTGAACACCGCATCAATCAGCTTCTGGTTTGACACTGACTCTTCCAGCGTGAACAGCTTCTGTTTCCCGCCGGTCGCCGCCCGTGCGAAGGCCTCCACTTCGAGCCTGTATTGGTCAATGCCCGGAAAACGGAACACCTGCGCGCCGTCATGTGAACGATTGTGCAGTGTGATATGGTCGTGGTCATAAAGCGAGGCGTTGAACGGCGCGTGGACTTCGATAAAACCGGCATCGCCATGGAATGCCATCAGCTGCCGGTTGGCCATCTGCGTTGACAGATAAAAGCTCAATTCAAAATCGCCGAAATCCGCGCGGATGCTCGAAAAAATGTCTGTCTTGAACACCGGGTCAAAATCCACCTTGGCGGACACTTTCAAAGGCTCCTTTCCGGTGGCAAACCGTGTCGTCACCGTCGGATAAACACCGATGTCCGGCAGCGCCCCGCCGCCGAGCTCCAAAATGTTGCGCATGTTCGACGGATCGGTGTTGAAGTAAGTGAACGCGCCCTGGACATGACGCAGATTGCCAATGGCCCCGTGGGCGATCAGATCGCGAACCTTCGCCCATTGCGGATGATAGGTCACCATGAAGGCTTCCGAGATGATCACCTTGTTGCGCTCCCGCGCAGCAATCAGAAGATCAATCTCACTCGCCTTCAAAGAGATAGGCTTCTCGCACAGCACATGTTTGCCTGCATCAGCCGCCTTGATCGTCCACTCGACATGCTGCGATGTCGGCAGTGGAATGTAGATGCCGTCAATGTCCGGTGAAGCCAAAAGCGCCTCATAGGAACCAAACGCTTGCAACGCCCCGAAATGCATCGCCAACGCCTGCGCCCTGGAAAGGTCACGGCTGGCAATCCCGGCCAGAATGCCATTGTCAGACTTGATGATACCGGGGATCACATGCTCCCGCCCGATCTTGGCCGTCGATAAAATGCCCCAGCGAAACATGCGTGCCTCCGTATGCAAACCTCAAACAGTCTACCGGAACCATGCTCAGTTTGGCAACCAGTTGAATTTCAATGATTTTTCGTCTTGGAATACTGCTTCACAAAATCGATTTTAGTAGTATAATTTATATGTGGAACGCTGCGCAGTTGTCTGGGAGAATACCCATGTTACAACAAATCGTCTCTCGCATGCCAAATTGGCTGTTTAACGTTGCAGTGCTGGTTTTTCTGGTGTTGTTTTCGGTGCTGGCATTGTCACCAGCTGTCGTTTTTGGCCGCATAGATTGCAAGACCAAAGATGGATATAGATGTCCGCGCATGTCTGTCAACCTTAACATGTCGGGGATCGACGTGAAAACCATGGTTACAGATGGAACCGGAACGTTTTACATTCCCGTGGTCAGCAAACTCAGCAATGTAACGGTGGATTTGTTTGCGCAAGACGAGAGAAATGTCGAATATAAAGTTTCAGAGCCCATCGAATTCGCCATGATGCCCGTTTGGGGCGGAAGGGATTTTCGCATCAAAATCAAGGACGCCGCCCCTGATGTTTTGACCAGTTATGAAATGAAGGAGCTTGGCGGCAACTGGCTCTACAGGGCGGCAAACTTTATAAACTTTAGCAAGAAGGCCAATGCTGGAGAGATTGTCTCCAAAGAGGTTTTCTTGCAGAACAACCTCGGTTCGCAGATTGACCTGCCGCCTTTGGACACGCGCCCGGTTGACCCGGCCGTTGCCGAAATATCGCAATTCATAACGCAGCAAATATCAGACATCACAAAGATCGACCTGGCGGCAGCGCAGGAGATGGATTTGCGAAAGCTGTCGATTTTTGAAATCGAGAGTCTCAGTCAGTCAGTGTCGCAGCAGTATAATGTCAAAATCGATCCATCGCATTGGGAATATCTGAAGCGATCCGACGGTGTGGCCAATTACATCGCGTCGCTGCAGAAAATCGACATTCCCAATCAGGATGTCCGCAGCTGGCAAGGTCTTCAGGGTCTGAATGTCGAACAGGGCGGCGAGAAGTTCATTTTTGTGCCATAGGATAATGTTGGGCATGCTCGCTGCTGCGGTGTTGTCCACGTTGGGTGGAGCCGCAGAACCGCCAGCGGCCCAGCGGCTCCACGATAGGCGCAGCAAATCACATGGCCATCTTTTCGCATTCCTTCATCGCGTCCGGCGTGGACGTGTCGACCATCATCGCCTTGCCGTCGGCACCGGTCATGATCATGGTGCAATGATCCATGGGCTTGGCCATTTTCATCATCTCGCCCATCATTTTTTCATCGGTAACCTTCATCGTGCCCATGTGACCGTCAGGCATGATCGCGATCACTTCGCCGCCTTCCATCATCTTCATCATCATGCCCGGCTTGGCATCCTCAGAGGATGCAGAAAGACTGAAAATTGCAGCGGCGGCCGCAAGGGCCGGCATCAAGTATTTTTGCATAATCATTCTCCTGTGAGAGCCGCCCTAATGGCGGAAATTTCAGGGTAACATGGCGCGCAGTCGCGCCCCGTTCACAATACTTCACGTTGCGGTGATGAGACCGTCGCGCTACCGGTGCACCAGCCCCTGCAACGCCCGCTCGCGCACTTGGGTCAGCGTCCAGTCGGTCAACAATTCACCATTGCGCCACACCGGCTGCAGCCAGTTGCGGCGGTTGCCGAGACGCTCCAGTGATACCGCGTCCAGTTCGCCTCCAGCCAGCACCACGGCCTGCCTGTCGCGCTTGGAGGCTTTGCCGGGGTCGGTCTTCGGGTCCTTGTGCACGCCTTCCCAGGTGCCGTCCTCGTCCAGCCGCGCATTGGCCTTCATCGCAAAGCGCAGCGTGTCGCGTGTCAGCTTTTGCAACAACCCTGCACCCATGCCGAAGGCAATATTTTCTGCCGACCAGCCTTTGCGGGTCAACCGCTCCAGAATGACCTTGATCGAATCCGGCGTGATGCCATCGCCCTGGATGACCCGGACGCAAGGGTTCAGCACGCGGTAACCCTTCGAATTGGTCGTGTAGCCATAAGCATCGCCCAGCATGTCGATGGCATCAATCGGCACGACAGTCGGATCGCCGGAGTCCGGCCGCACGATCAGCGTGCCGCCCATGGCTTCCACTTCGCCTTTAAGCGTCTTGCCCCAGATTTCACGAACAGCCCGGTAAAGGTCATAGCTGTCAGAGACAACGGCGACCATCTTCCCCGGCCCGCCAAACTGGTGGATCATGTTGCGGTAAGCATCCACTTCATGCTCTTCGCCCCATGACGTCATGGTCGAGTGTTCGGCTGCCGGTATCGAAAAGCCCGCCATCTTTTCGTGATAGTGCCGCCGGGCGAACACAAGGCCGGTTACGGTGTCTGTGCCCATGAAATTGACCAGATGCGCCACCCCGCCAATGCCCGCCTGCTCATAAGACGTCGTACCACGCGCGCCAAAGTCGTGCAGCCTGAATGGCAAAACAGGCGCAGGGTCGTCACAGGTCTTGTCCAGAAACCCCGAGATAATGCCACGCACATGGTGAGAGATTGTGGCGACCGTTGACGGGTACCAGACCCCGCGCAAAAGCGCCGTCTCGATGAACGTCGGCAGCCAGAAGAAGTCCGGGTCGGTGTTTTTCACCTGCACCAGCGGCGTGCCGCTCGGCACGATGATCCCCTCAGGCAGCGCTTCAATTGACAGCGGCAAATGCCCGTGATGGCGGCTGACCAGAAGCTCCCAGCCCGGCCGGTTGAACGGCAGCCCGTGCGCCGTGATGACCTCTTCCGCCTCATCGACGTCATCAATCGTGATGCCTTTGGCGAGATAGTCCTTGAGGAACATCTGCAAGCCGAAGAACAGCACATGCTCAAACATGCCGCCCGGCCGCGATTCGATATAGGCGGAGATCGCCTTGGTGCCCGGCGGATACTGGGCAAAATGCGAGTATTTGTAGCTGTCACTGTTAAGGATCATGTTCATGGGCAAATGAATGGCATGGGCAGGCGTTTCCGATCAAGTCGCGTGGACAAATTACGCGGGTTTTGTTGCACTGTCTTGCATTCAAAGCATGTTCACTATACGTTCTGAAAACATGAGGTTAGCCATGATTGAACAGCCGGTTCGTTTGACAGAAGATGAAAGCACTGGCGACCGGTTCCTGATCTATGCGGATCGAAACGGACTGCAGCTGGATATCCGGTTTCGTGATGATTCACTGTGGATGACACAAGAGCAGATCGCGCGGCTTTTCGGGCGTGATGTTTCAGTCGTTTCAAGGCACATAGCGGCA
>JANMQE010000132.1:0-7686 GCA_031370195.1 Phyllobacteriaceae bacterium | reverse complement strand
CGGTCACGGCCACGGCTGCGGGGGTCCCGGCGCATGCAGATGTCAGGCGAAAGCCTGTCATTTGCCCAGTCCGGTGGATACCGACCTGTCCGGGAGCATGAAGTGCCAGACGTGCGGGGTGTGGCTTTTGTCACATTCGCTAATCCATAGAGGCAGGAGTCCACACCCCGCTTCCCGTTCTTTGACAATGCCCGGCTCGCGCGCGGGGATAATGAATATTGCCAAAAATCGGCGGCGCGACGCGCGCTGCCGTCAGCAGCGTTTTTTGAACGCCCAGCAAAAAGAACCGCACCGGATACCCGCATCTCCATGAAAAGCCGCCGCCAGTGGTTCCAGTTAAAGCGTCGGGCGTTTAGAGCGTTATGAGTTTAGATGGAACCACAGGCAGCGGCGGGATTTTGTGGCAAGACCAAGGAAAGGCCCGCAGGACGCATTGTAATGCGTTCAAGGGGCTTTTCGCCGGTATTGACGCAAAAGCACCCGCTGAGTGTGGCTCCAGCTAAAGTCATAATGCTCTAAATGGGATCAACTTGGATGCCGGGTTTCCATGTCCCGGCGAGGAGCGTGACGCGACGCGGTGCAGGCACTGCGAGCGGCACGCGACGAAGTCCGGGGCGCGGAAAAACAAGTCCAAGTGATTCCATTTGAACGCCCGACACTCCAAGAGTCTGACTCAAAATTCAGTTTGGCGAGTCAAATGGAGTGGCTTTCGAGAACCAGAGCGGAGCGGACATTGGTCCGTGAGCACCGGAAGCGCAGAAAACTGCTTTCTTTGGCCGCCAAAGTGAATTTTCAGTCAGGCTCTAAAGTCGTACTGCTCTATGACAGTCCCGCCGCAATTGCGCGGAACATCTCAATCGTCTCTTCCTCGATCAGACTGCCGCCGGTGCCGTCATTGTCAAAATCCCGGTGCGCCGATGTCTTGACGATCACGGTCTTGGCCGGGCGGTTGACGTAAATATACTGCCCGTAAATACCGAGGGCGAAGAACTCGCCGTCCGCATTGCCCGGAACCCACCACTGATAGCCGTAGCCCAAGCGATCCGTTGCCTGCGCCGCTTTTGGAGCAGTGTTCTTGGTCGATTCCTGGATCCACTCCTCCGGAATGATCTGCTGTCCATTCAAGCGTCCGTCATCAAGCACCATCAGCCCGAACCGTGCATAGTCACGTGTCCGCATGTTGAGGCCACCAAGTGCAAACGCCACGCCATAGCCATCTGTCACATAATACGCATCATCCTCCACGCCAAGCTTCGACCACAGCGTCTCTTCCATCAGCGCGGCCAAATCCTTGCCCGTCACCGCCCGCAGCACCATCGCCAGGATATGTGTATCAATCGACGTATACTGCCGCTGAATTCCCTGTTCGCGCTCCCGCGCCGCAAGGCTGCGCGCAAACTCGTCCATCGAACCGCCCAGCCCCAGCACCCGGCCCATCTTGTTGATGTCCGACCCGAACGCCTCATAATTCTCGTCAAATTTCACACCAGACGCCATGTTGAGCACATTGCGGATGGTTACACCCTCATAGACCGTACCCTTCAGCGTCGGCACATACACGTCGACTGCATCATCAAGACTCTTGATTCTGCCGTCTACGACCGCCGTGCCAAACATCGCTGACAAAAATGACTTCGCCATCGACCATGAAATTCGCTTGTCTTCGGCCTTTGTTCCAAGCCGGTAGTCTTCATAGGCGATCTTTCCATCCTGGATGACCAGCAGAGACGTTGTTTTTGTCTGATCAAGCCAATCCGCCACGCGTTTCTGATTGCCGCCGAACTGGTAGGATTGCGCAAGCTCCCGCTTGTTTTCAAGCAGCGGAACAGCTTCGCCGGAACGTTTCACCTCTACCCATTTGAACAGATCCTTCATCGACCCGAAGTTGGCGACAATTTTGTCTTCATCAAACAGCGTGTTGACGTGATAAAGACGGACCAGATTTTCGCGATAGTAAGCCGCCGCAGCACCGCCCAACACGGCAAGCACGAGGACGAGCTTCAGTGTCCAGGAAACGATACGCCGCATTCAATCCCCCCAAGGATAACAGCCCCGATCAATGTTAGCCTGTTGCATTGAAAATACAAACTCGCCAATACAAATCAAACTTGAAACCGACAAACGAGAACTCCAGAGGATAAGTGATTGCGCTTTTTCACACCCGCCGAAACCGCCGCTGCGCTCAATTATCCAGACTTGATCCGGTCAATTGCCGATGTCTTCGCCTCCGGTGCAACCGCGCCGCAGCGCCATCACCATACCATCAAGAAGCCGGGAGAACCCGATGACGTTCTCCTCCTGATGCCCGCGTGGGCGTCCGGCTTCGGCGTTGGCGGCGTCAAGATCGTCAACGTTGTGCCCGGCAACGCCGCGCGCGGCCTGCCCGCAATCATGGCAAGTTACCTTGTCTTCGACGAATTGACAGGTGCGCACAAGGCAATCCTTGACGGTGCGACCTTGACCGCCATGCGCACTGCCGCCGTCGCAGCACTTGTTGCTGACAGGCTCTCCCGCAAGGACGCAAAAACCCTGCTCATCGTTGGTTCAGGCCGCGTCGCGGCGGAGCTGCCCAAAGCGTTCAAGTCTGTTCGCCCCATCGATAAAGTGCTGGTATGGAGCAGAACCGAAAATTCGGCATCGGCTCTTGCCGCTGCACTCAATGCCGATGGTTTCAACGCTGAAGCAGCCACGGACCTTCAATCTGCCATCCGCCGTGCTGATATCATCTCTTGCGCCACACTGGCTACCGGGCCGGTCATCAACGGCCACTGGCTGCAACCCGGCCAGCATCTTGATCTTATTGGTTCCTATGCCCCGCACATGCGCGAAGCGGACGATGAGTGCATCCGCCGCTCCAATGTCTGGATCGATACTGAAGCCGCGCTGCACGAAACCGGCGACCTTGTCAAACCACTCGAAAGCGGTGCCCTGACCAAAGCCGCAATTTGCGGCACGCTCTATGATTTGTGCAAACCAAACTTTGCTTTAGAGCGGAAGGAAACCAGCATCACGCTCTTCAAAGGCGTCGGCCATGCACTTGAAGACCTCGCGGCAGCAAAATTGGCTTTGTCATCAATCGCCTATTGATTTTGTGCTGCATTCCACTGAATAGAGTCCTGAAACGTTACAACAGGTTTATACGCGATCCTGTCTGTTCTCACCGGTATTCTTCATGCAATCTCACCTCGGCACCCCCCGCGCGGCGATCATGGCCGTATTCGCTGCATTTGGCGCAATTTTTGGAACTTTTGCTGGCTCGGTTCCGCAGATGATCGCCCATTACAACCTCAACAGTGCAAGCTACGGCCTCGGCGTGACGGTCATGTCCGCAACCACCGTTGCAGCCATGACTCTGTCAGGCAAAATTGCACGCCATGTTTCACATCGGCACCTGTTGCTCGCGCTGCTGCCAGCGATATGGATGCTGTTGCTGTTGCTGTTCACCGCCAGTTGGCTTCCGTTGTTCTTCATCTTGATGGCACTCCTCGGTGCAGCAGCAGGCGTCATTGATGTCATCATGAACGCTGAAGGCGGCGCGATAGAAGTGGACATGAAAAGGCCGGTTTATACGGCTTTCCATGGCTCGGTGTCACTCAGCATCGCAGTTTTTGCAATTCTGTCGAGCATCCTTTCAACTGCGTACGGCACATGGGTTTCTGCATTTGCGGCATCTTTGGTGGTCGTGGTTGCCATGATAATGATCTTTGCCAATGTCCCGTCGCGTGCCTTGCCCACACATGCGGCTCACATCACACAGTCAAAGCGAAGCGGCACAATCACCCGCCCGCTCTTTCTTATCGGCGTCGCGGTCGGACTTGTCTTCGTTGCCGAACTTGCCGCACTTTTGTGGTCATCCAAACTCTTGGCAGAAACGGCACCTGAGCTCGCTGCGCTTTCAGGTCTTGGCGCAGCCTTCTTCGGGCTATGCAATGCTATCGTCCGATTTCCGGGAGACCGCCTGCGCGCCCGCTTTGGCGAATTCCGGCTCATGCGGATCATGCTGTGTGTCGCCATTCTTGGCTTCGCCGGGCTAGCAGCAACCGGGACCTTCACTGCCAATGTCTTCTTTTTTGCCCTGACCGGAATGGGCCTCTCCCTTCTCGCGCCGTGCCTGTTTGCCATGGCCGCTCGCGAAACACCGTGGAATCGTGCAGCCGGCATAAGCACTGCCATGCTTGTCGCCGGTTTTCCGAGGATGACCTCGCCAAGCCTGTTCGGCACAATCGCCGAGTTGGCTACCACCCGATTTGCCTTTGGCCTTTGCGCGCTCGTCCTGGTCGGCTCGTTGGTTGCCGTAAACGCACTGGCACGGACAAAACAACTGCCAATTTAGGCGGACAAACTCATTTTGCATCCGCATGTCGGTGGCCTCGCCTCTGCGGGATTGGCATGCTAATCTCTATCATCCCTGATGGCCCGGCAACAATTGCCCGGCGCTTTTTCAGGCAGGCATGAAGCCGGAGAAAGAACCATGGCAAAAGGCCAGATGCGCAGCAACAAGGAAACCCGCAAACCGAAGACCGACAAGGTCAAGACCGCCTCCGGGTCAGGCTCCGATCCGGTCAAGGGTCTGTCCAGCCCGCTCAAGCTGCCGACCAAAAAGTAAAGTTTTCTAGCACACCCGCGACGGCAGCGGGGTCCGGAATGTCAGTCGCTTACCTGGCAGCTGATACAACAGCTGCGCGCGGATAGTCGGCGACCAGCAAGATGGCATCTTCGAGGATCGACTGCCCGGTGGTGGACAGGCGAGCGTTTTCAATGAGCACTGCAACACCACTGTCAAATGCGTGCAAAGCAGAAAAAAGCCGGTTGGGGGCATCGCGCGCAAGTTCAGCAGCCAACATCCCCGAATTCATCTGCTGCATAAACGCATGAGCCATCCGCGCCGAAACAATTGTAGCATGATAAATGCCATCAACACTGCGCATCTCTTTGCGCAGCGGCGAATAGTGCCGCTCTTGCGGCGGATTGAGCACGAGTGGCTCGTCCATCGCCATCGCAAACAGCAGCAAATGGGTGCACTCGTGCGCAATGGTGGCAACCAGATTGAGCGCGTCCTGCTGCAGCGCCGGATTGATGATCAAGGCACCCCAAAGCTGGAAACATGAAACCGCACCAAGCGTGAACTTCCGGTCCTCAGATTGCTCCACCGCCAGCATCACGCTGATCAGCGCATGAAACTCACCATGAAGCTCAGGATGATGCTCCGCCATCATTTCGTCGGCCTCGGCCATCAACACGCGGAACGTCTCGATGTCTTCGCTCGGGGCGGGAATGAGATCGAGCCGGTTGGCCTCTTCAATATCGGCAAAACGGCAGATTAAGGCCGTTGCGCCCTCACCAAGCGCCGGGTCGTCGAGGTTGAAGATGGCAAGTGTCGACGGAGCAACTGGTTGGATTGCCAAAAGGATGTCAGCCTCATGGCGCGCCACATCAATCTGGTTGGATTGGATTGCACCAACCATCGCGTGGTACCGGGCATGCACCATTGGCTCCGCCCGCTGAGCCGCTGCGAACTGCATCATCCATGCGTTCACTTGCCCTGCATCAAGTCCAAGCGCCGGACCGGCAGCCTCGAAAACATAATCAAGGCTCGCGCCCATCCTGCGATGAACCTCAGAACTAAGCGCACGCGTGCGAGCCGCATTTGGCATCGCTCTATTGGCCATGACAGCCCGCGCGGCGTGAAACTGTCTCTGGCAATTCGAATGTAACGCCGCACCCTGCAGCGGACATCATATCCCACCCACACGACATGAACTTTTGTTCCAGGTCAATAAGCTATCAGGCCACTCCACCCGGCTTGCCCACAGCAGCGGCAATGCCTTTCGTCGACAAAAGCATTGAAACGTCAAGCTGAACAATTGCCGCAGGAGTATCAGGCTTGCCGGCAGGTGCCGCAAGACCGCCAGTGGAAACAAGCTTGGAGGCTTCAAGTTGAACGGCAAAATGTTCGCCGCCGATGATCCCAGGCTTTGTGCCAACAGCAGTCACCAGGCCACACGTTGTCAACAGCTTCGATCCATCCAATTCAATTGCCAAGCAGGCACGGTCATCAATGACCGGCTTGCCTCCAACCGCTGTGGCGAGACCCAGAGTCGTTACAAGCTTCGACGCATCCAATGCAATCGGACTGCGCTCTACTTCATCAATTGTCGGCTTTCCGCCGACCGCCGTAACGAGACCCCGCGTCGACACGAGGCGCGAGGCGTCCAGTTGCACTGCGGACTGTTCCACCGTCGGCTTCAGTGCTGCAACCGAAAGACCGTGCGTTTTCAAAAGGCATGCTGGATCTAGGTAAACGAAGTTAGCCGATGAGGCTCGCGCAAATTGAACTGACGACATCACACACTCACTCTTCAAAACAAGAACTCGATCACAAGAAATTACAAGCACTTGCATCACTTGTCGAGTCTGTGCTTGCTAGCGGCAATTGTCGAAAACGGAATAAATTGCATGCTGCGTTTTGTCGTGACGCCTGGACACAGCTACACCTACCGTCCCCTGCAGGCCAATTTTTTCAAGAGCCAACCGGTCAGGAACGAGATATGGACCTACCCGCAGCTGTTTCAAGCGAGAAGATTGCCGCCCGGCGCGTGGGTATTCAGCGATCTCGAGAGACTGGCTAACTGGGAACTGACGCTTGCGGGCGAAATCGCCGTAGCGCTGCGCGCTGCCGGACCACGCTTTAGGGTCTTCAATGACCCGGCAGTCGCCGCATGCCGGTATGAACTTCTGTTGCAACTCTACAACTCTGGCACCAATCGCTTCCGCGCATGGCGCGCTGAAGACGGTATCCCTGAAGCGCGTTATCCTGTCTTTGTCCGGCAGGAATCCTCGCACCAGTTTCCTCTCACACAACTTATCGACCGACCTGACGCGCTGCAAGCCGAGATTGACCGGCTTTCGCGCGAAGGAATTGCAAGGCGCGGCCTATTGATCATTGAGTATGAAGCCGAAGAACTGAAGCCCGGCATCTTCCGCAAATACGCTGCCTACCGCTTCGGTGATCGCATCGTCGCCGACCACATGGTCCACGACATTGGCTGGGTGGCAAAGCTTGGCCACAAGGATGCGTGGTCTGATCAAAACCACCTCGATGAAGCCGAATATGTGCGCACAAACCCGCACGCCGAAATCCTCATGCGCGCCTTTGATCTGGCCAATATCGACTACGGCCGCGCCGACTACGGCGTCGTCGGCGGCAAGGTCCAAATCTGGGAAATCAACACCAATCCAACCCTGCCAAGCGGCGATCTCAAGAAGCTGAACTCGCCGCTAAGGATAGAAGCAACGCTGTTGAGCCTCAAGAACCGGACCGAGGCGCTGCGAGCGATGGCGCTTGAGCCGCACGGTAGGTCAATGAAGTTGAGTGCACCCGGGATTATCAATTTTCGGGGGCGGCAGGGTTGGTTTGGCAGGCAGTTGGTTCGGGAATGAACGGCCAGAGCCTCGCGAATGCCCGAGCTGCTGTTAACCAAGCAAATGCGAAACCTTCGGGTCAGCCAAGCAAAAAAGCCGCCCTTGCGGACGGCTTCTTCAAACTTTGGTTGCGGGGGCAGGATTTGAACCTGCGGCCTTCAGGTTATGAGCCTGACGAGCTACCGGGCTGCTCCACCCCGCGAAACTTTAAAAACAACCGCTTTGGAAGGCAAAAGGCCGCAAACGCCCGATTGAAAGGTTGCG
>JANMQE010000106.1:0-7887 GCA_031370195.1 Phyllobacteriaceae bacterium | reverse complement strand
TCATCGGCATCGCGCGGTCATATTCGGCAGACGCGTCAATCACAGCCTGAAAACCGGCAAGATTGGCCTGCGACGACAACACATCCATCGCCTGCGCGCGCGTGATCCGCGGCATGAATTCCATCGAAAATGCCGAAAGTCCGGCGTCAGCCATGGCCTTCACTGCATCGTTCTGGCCATAGGGATCCATTATCGCAATAACGGCCGCGCCCTTTTTGTAGGACTTGATCTCGGCTGCCGATGGACGACGCACCTTCAAAACCACGTCGGCGGATTTCCCGTCCGAAGCCGTGCCGATCTTGGCGCCAGCCGCTGCAAATGCATCGTCAGTGAAGCGCGAGTCGTGTCCGGCCGCTTTTTCAACAATCACGTCGAACCCGAGGCCGACAAGTTTCTTCACCGAATCCGGCGATGCGCCAACGCGCGTCTCCACCGGATCGGTCTCTTTGGGAACAAAGACAATCTGCGCCAATGCGGTCACCTTCACGTTTCAGCTCAAGCAATTGCGGCAAGCAGTCTGCCGCTTGCAAACAAAAAAATCACATCAAGACGTAGGCAGCGCCCAAAATCATGACAAACAGCAACGTGCCGGAGAAAAACCCGCCGACAAAAAAACCGAACGCCATCGCCGCCATCAGGCCGGCACAGGCGACCGTTCCCCACTTGGCAAGCCCGAGAAAGCGGCCATACGTTTTGTCGTGCTCGGAATAGTCCATGGATGCGCCCACTTCGAGCGGACCGGTGTTTTTGGAATGTTCAGCCATGATGCCCTCCAGAAGCCAGTGCTTTGGCAATAGACAAAAGCACGCGGGAGAGCAATCGCAGAAAAGCCGCCAAACGGATTCAAACCGCGACTGACTGAAGCCCGCTCTGAGCAAACAAATGCGGATTGGCATATCGCGCCGAGGGAAGAATGTTCACCGGGGGGTAGTTCAGTTGGTCTCTGGGTGCAAACATCATTTTCTGCTCCCAGTGCTGCGACTTGAAGAATGGCAGCCGGGTTTCCAGTCTCGTCCGGATGTCATCAATCCGGGCGCCTAGCAGCGTCAGCGGCACTGTAAAGCCCCGCACCGCCTGCGGCGGCTCCATGTCCACAGAACCGAAGCTCCGGCGATAGAAGGATGCGGTATCCGCCGTGACGACTGTCATGCAGTGAGAGGCGTTGAAATATTCAGAACCCATTGCCGCGACACGGAGCGTGAGGAACGGAATTGCGGGGTATTGCCAAAGCATCTGGTGATCGGCAGCAAACCTTGACGGATCAATATAGCAATTCCCGTTCAACACGAGTTGCTCGGCGCGTACCGGAAAGTAGGCGGCTGTCGGCCCGTGCAGGTGTACGGATGAGGCGACGTGAAGTCGCACTGTGCTGATCAAGGCTTCGTCGATGTACACGCCAACAACGTAACAATTTTCCGACCGGTCATGCTCATCAATGAACGCCCCGAAATTTTCGGCGTCGATGAACTCCCTGTTGCTGTAAGAGGCTCTTCTCAGCTTCTCCACTGCGGCAAGATCCTCCGCCGACGTCATCCGTCGATATTCCACGCGATCCAGAAGATTGAACATGCTCCCCAGGAATGCCCTGTTGGATTGCCCGGAATTGGCTGTATTCATGATTTTATGTTGCCCGTTTGCGCCCGCGAAAAGGAATTTTTGTCCCGTATCAGCACACAAGCTACGCATGTTAAGTCGCGTGTAAAGACTTTTTTAACCTAGACGCGAACATTTGGTTAATTTTTCGGTAACAAGTCCCGAAAGCAATATTATTAGCAGTCGCGCATAAAAGTGATAGTTGCCGAATTTACAGTCCATGAGTTGAGCGCAGGCTTCCCCAAGGGCAACTGCAAGCTGATTACGAAGGCTTTGATCGTCTGCCGGGGAACTGTTGCCGTTTAACGAACCTGATTCGAAATTCAGTCAGGCGAGTCAAATTGTGTTGGTGTTCATCAAGCGTGCCACCTTGGCCTGGCCATCGGCACTCCGAAGCGGCAGGGCACTCGCATATGGGATTTGCTCGAAACGCCCGCGGTCCCGTCTTTCCGGGGCCGCGAAGTGGCGCTTGCGGGAATCCAGAGCGCCGGGCGCGAAATGAAGGGCAACCCGACCGAAAATACTTGGGTCTACATCGGCCGAAACCTGATTGGCATCAAATCACACATCGGCGCTTTGGATTCCGGATCTGCGCTTCGCTTGTCCGCAATGACGGCTCGCCATCAGGCGCACTTCGAAGCGCCAGATGTGATTGCCCTTCTGGAGCGGGGAGCGTTTGGCACCCCGGAAGCGCAGACTGCCGTTTCAGTTGGCCACCAAAGTCAATTTTCGGCCAAGCTCTACGCGATTCGGCGCATTTCGCCATTGGCTGCCCCGGACGGGGTAAACACACTCGAGATCAATGTCGCGATCCCGCGTGAGGACAGGGCCGCCCCGAACAGGAAGCCTTGCGCCAGATCAATGTGCGCGTGCGATTTGAGCCGTTCAAACTGTTCGAGTGTCTCGATGCCTTCCACAGTGACAATCAGTCCAAGCTCGTGCGCCAATTGGGTGACACCGGAAACGAGTTTGAGAGACCGGTCGTTGCTGACAATATCGCGCACGAAGGACTGATCGATCTTGACCTTGTCAAGCGGCAGATTGTGGAGATAGCTGAGGCTCGAGTAACCGGTTCCAAAGTCGTCCAGCGCAATCCGGATGCCGGATTTCTTCAAGTCCAACAGCATGGAAGAGGCAAGGAATTGATCCTCAAGGATGGCGCCTTCCGTGACTTCCACTTCAAGCCGGTTCGGCTCCAGCCGCGAGCGGGCCAGCGCCACCCTGACCATCTCGCCGATTTGCGAGCCACGAAAGTCGATTGCCGAAAGGTTTACCGAGACACTGACCGAGCCTTCCCAGCTCTTGCAGTCCTCACACGCCTGCTCAAGCATGAAGCGCGTCAGATCAGTGATCGTGCCGGTTTCTTCTGCAAGGGGAATGAATATGGCCGGAGAAATCGGACCGAGTTCCGGATGGTCCCAGCGGCAGAGCGCCTCACATCCGGAAATCTGCATTGTGTCGGCACAGATAATCGGCTGGTAGAAGACGTTCAGCCGGCGTTCCTTGATCGCCATTTTCAGGTCGGTCTTCAGCCGCTGCCGTTTCTGGTAACGCTCGTCCATCGCCTCGGCAAACAGCGTGGAAATGCCCTTGCCTCGCCCTTTCGATTCATAAAGCGCCAGATCTGCCTTGATCATCATTTGCGCAAGATCAAACGCATGTGAGCGCGTCACCACGAGCCCGGCTGAAATTGTAATTGTCAGATGATGTCCGCCGACGTCAAAATTGCCGACAAGCGAAGCGAGCGTGCGCCGCGCAGCAAATTCCGCATCCGCAGCCGTCTCGAAGTTTGTCAGCAGCCCGACGAACTCGTCGCCGCCGAAGCGCGAGAAGCAGGCGAACTCTTCCGTCATCATGTTGATGCGGTCCGCGACCCGGCATAGCAACTCGTCGCCCACGGGATGGCCAAGGCTGTCATTGACATGCTTGAAATCATCAAGATCAATGACAAAGAACGCAGAGAACGAGTCCGGATCAGATTTTGCTATGTAACTGCGCGTCAGCTCTTTGAAGTACGAACGGTTCGGCAGCCCGCTGAGCGAATCGAACCGCGCCATCCGGTGGATCTTTTCCTCCGCCTGCACCCGCTCGGTCACGTTCTCGAAAATCAGCACCCCGCCATTGGCGCTGGCCTTGCGTCCGGAAAACTCCACCGTTCCGCCATCGCTCGATTTCAGCGTGAACTTGCGCGTGTCTGTCCCGTCCAGCATCGCAGCAAGGCGCTGCTCAATCGTCTCCACCATTCCCGTGCCAAGCACGCCGTTGAAGCGGCAAAACCGGATGATTGTCTTCAGGCTGCGCCCATGCAGCGTTTGCGCATTATGCGCTTTCAGCATTTCGAACGCGCGCTTGTTGACCACCACCGCGCGGTTTTCGCTGTCGAACATGATGAGGCCCTGCGGCATGTTGTTCAGCGCCACATCCAGCTTGTCGGCGATCTTCTTCACCTCCAGCCGCCCGACAACGGCCTCCTTCAGGAACTCCCGCAAATAGCGGGCCATCGAGCTGACAGAAAAGACGAACGGCACCAGAAGCGCGGCACCTGCATAATGTTTCCAGCCGCCGATTTGCACCAACGCAAGAAAGATCGGCAAAAACAAGATCGCCGAAAAGACATGAACGATGCGGCTCAGCGCAAAATTCTTGCCGACAACGGTCACCATCGTCGCCATGGTGAGCGTCATCGACGCAAATTCTGCGAAGCTGTCACGCGACAGGATCGACGTGTAGGTAAGGGCACCGATCTGAAACGCCAGAAGGTAGACGCCAAGTGAATACCGGTATTCCCACTTGCGGCTCAGGTGCACCGCATTGCGCCCGATCACCGCTTTGTCAAAAAGCCAGGAGTCCAGAGCGCGCGCAATGCCCGTTGCCAGAAACAGGCCCGAAAAGACCTTGAAAATGGGCTCGCCAGTGCTTTCCCATATCGCGTAGGCAACAAGTGCCTGCACGAGAAAGCCGAAAACCAGCACCCCGCGGTTTGAGTACAGGGATTCAACAAACGGGACATAAACCTCGTCGGGCAGGCCTGCGTTGTTTTTATTGTTCATTTTTTCGCTCGCATGCGTCGATCCGTTGAAGCTAGCAGCAAATCCTTAAAGATTCCCCTTAAGGCCCGGGCGCAACCGGAGCATTTAAATACAAGTCGATACAACCTGTCACAAGAAATTGCTGATTGCAAGTTGCAGAAGTTTTAATTAAAATATATCTCCAATCCAGACAATATTTGAAAGTGAAAATAAGATCATCCAGCAAAACAATCCGGTCTCGATAGCCAGAATGTCAAGATATACACCAAATATTCGCAGTAAACCGCCAAATTTACTTTGGACAAGGCAACTTGAATTCATCCGGAAGCTTGCCATCCGGATGTCCGGCAAGTTCGGGGTTGGGTGTATAAACCGGCCCGACAACCAACGGCCTGTCAGGCAGGATCGATTGATCGAGCGTCGATGTCAGCGTTGACTCGACCTTTTGCAACAACGCCTTGTCCGGCCCGAACAAACTCACGGCAAACGCGTATGGCTTCCCCTTGACCACGCACGACAGCGGCGGACTTTCCAGCGCCACCTTTCCCGTCTTCGGCCATACCTTTTGCTCGACACGCAGAGGCTCACCGCCATTCGGATTGTCGAAAACAGCCAGCACCGTCGCGCCCTCCGGCACAGGCTTCACGATGTCGAACGTGACAACATAGGTCGCCGTCGCCACGCGATAGTTGAAAATGAACACCTTGCCCGTCAGCGCCAGATACTCATCCTCGCCACTTTCACGGCAGCCGCCAGGCAGCGCAATCAACGCGAAAACACAGAGCCACAAACCGCCGCGCCTCATGATGCAACGACCTCTATCGGTGTCGGCGTTGTTCTGCGCCGGTAATGCGTCTTGGCCTTAGACCGGTTGCCGCACACCGCCATGTCGCACCACAGCCGCGACCTGTTCTTGCTCCGGTCAATGAACAGCCAGTCGCAGGTCGGGCAGATTTTGGTCCGTGCAAAAACTGCCGGATCAAACAGCCGCATCGCCGAAACCGCTGCGGCACGGTTGAGCGGCAAATCTCCACCGTCCCCATCGCAGCACACCGCAGCAGCGGCAAACAGCCGGGTCAACGTATTGCCAGCGTCCGTTTTGCCCTCAAGGCGTGGCCGCAACCAGCCATCCACCGCTTCGCGCAGCGCCAACAGCGCCTGCAACGATGGCCCGTTCACAGGCCCAATCGAACAGCCCGCAAACTCCGCCGCCCTGTGTCGCGCCGCCGCTTCAACAAAGCCCGCCACATTGTCAACGTCGTCAAACCGGTCCACTCGGCGCGCGGGGTCAACCCGGCAAACCACCGTGTTGACCAAATCCAGCGCAAGCAACCCGCCGGAAAACCTGTGTGCCGTCCATTCAAAAGCCATGCGAAATATTAACTGGCAAAATTCGTTTTGCAAGTTAGAATATCGACACATGTGGAGCGCACCGATTGGCCTACTTTTCGCAGATCATCGCCAACGGCCTTCACAACGGCGCACTCTACGCCCTGCTCGCCTACGGCTACGTCATGACTTACAGCGTGACCAGGCGCGCAAACCTTGCCCATGGCGCAGTGTTTGCGTTTTCCGGCCAAATCCTCGTCCTCGGCGCGACCACCGGCTACACTGTTTTATGGATGACCCTCCCTGCCGCGCTCGCCTTCGGAGCCTTCTCGTCCGCAATCCTCACCGGCATTGTCCTGTCCGTGCTCGCATGGACCATCATCCCGCGCTTCATCGACCGCGCACCGAACATGATGATCACTGTGACCCTCGGCATCGCCATCATCCTCATGGAAGGCGCCCGCATCGGCGCAGATACCCGCGACTATTGGCTCCCGCCGCTGCTCAGCGTCCAAACCAAACTCTTGCCCGTGCCAAACGCCCCCACCCTGACCGCCCTGCAACTCATCAATATCACCGCGATCCTGCTCGCAATCATCGCAGCCCAACTTGTCTTGGCCCGCACCAATGCCGGCCGCGCCCTGCGCGCAGTCTCAGATGATCCGCAGGCCGCAAATCTGTGCGGCACCGACGCCGCCAAAGTACGCCGCAACGCAGTGATCGCCGGTGGGGCCCTTGCCGCATTCGGCGGCATGCTGGCAACTCTCTACTTCGGCAACATGTCGTTCGGCGCGGGGCTGACCTACGGCCTGAAAGTCCTGTTCATCACATCGGCCGGCGGCTTCTCAAGCCCCGCCCGCGCGGCCGTCGGAGCCTTCCTGTTCGGCGAGGCGGAAAGCCTGTGGGACGGCTATTTTCCGATTGTCTGGCGCGAACTGGTCTTCTACAGCCTGCTCGCCTTCATGCTCTGCCTGCGCAGCGAGAACCGCCTCATTTCAAATCAGCGGATTTGATTGTCCACAAGCGCGGGACTTCGCTTGCGCCCTCCACAACTGCCGTTACAGTGCATAAGCACTCAATATCCTTGGGAGGGGAATGTGGATCTCTTGCTGGCCCTGTCGCGGTTGATTGACCGCGTGAACGAATTCATCGGCAAATCCGTGTCCTGGCTCATTTTGGTCGCCGTTTTGGTCAGCGCCGGCAACGCCATTGTCCGCAAGATGTTCAACATGTCGTCCAATGCCTGGCTCGAGGCGCAATGGTATCTGTTCGGCGCGGTCTTCATGCTCGCAGCCGCCTACACGCTCAAGCAAAATGAGCACATCCGCATCGACATCTTCTACGGCGCGCGCACCAAACGCACGCAGGACTGGATCGACCTGTTCGGCCACGTGGTTTTCCTCCTCCCGTTCTGCCTCTTGATGCTCTGGCTTTTGACCCCCTACACACTCCACGCCATCCAGTCTGGCGAAGTCTCAGCCAATGCCGGTGGCCTTATCCTCTGGCCATCAAAGGCAATCATCCTTGCCGGTTTCATCCTCCTGACGCTCCAATGCATCTCCGAAATAATCAAGCGCATCGCCGTCATGCAAGGCCTGATTGACGATCCCAACCCACATCTGGCCACCCACGTGCCGCTCGAAATGGCCCCGACGGTGAAAGGCGACAGCAATGTTTGAGTTCATCGCCACCAACCTTGCCCCCATTATGTTTGCCGGCCTCGTCGTCTTCCTGCTGCTCGGCTATCCCGTCGCCTTCGCCCTTGCCGCCAACGGTCTGTTCTTCTTCATCGTCGGCGTCGAGCTCGCCCCGCTGTCCGGCGGCGAAATTTCGCTGTCATGGCCACTGCTCGGAGCCCTGCCGGACCGGATTTGGGGCACCATGTCCAATGACACGCTGCTCGCCATCCCGTTCTTCACCTTCATGGGCCTCATTC
>JANMQE010000451.1:0-3958 GCA_031370195.1 Phyllobacteriaceae bacterium | reverse complement strand
AGATCGCGGATGATTTGTTCGACATCGCGCCCGACATAGCCGACTTCGGTGAATTTCGTTGCCTCAACCTTGATGAACGGCGCACCCGCAAGCTTGGCCAGACGCCGGGAAATCTCCGTCTTGCCGACTCCGGTCGGCCCGATCATCAAAATATTCTTCGGCATCACCTCTTCGCGCATCTGCCCTTCAAGCTGCTGCCGCCGCCAGCGATTGCGCAGCGCAATTGCCACAGCGCGCTTGGCATCCTTCTGGCCGATAATATGACGGTCAAGTTCAGAAACGATCTCGCGGGGAGAAAATGTGGTCATTGGCAAATGTCTGTCCGGTGGTGTTCAACTGTTACTGTCAAATAGGTGCTGGTCAAACGGAAATCCATATGGGAAACGATCAGCGCGGAGCGTGAAAGGCTTTTGATGTTGAAACCGGTTCTTTGGTTTGTTGCGGGAGCCAACGGCGTTGGCAAAACCTCGTTTGCCTTCAAACACATCAGCGCCATTTCCGGTTCAAAGTCTTTTGTCAACCTTGACGAAATGGCGCGCGGGCTTTCGCCGCTTGATCCAGAGGTTGAGAAGGTCCGGGCGGGACGCATCGCATTGCAGATATTGCGTGATGTCCTGCGGTCAGGCGATCCGGCATCGAAATCAATCACGGTCGAAACCACACTTTCGGGCCGGACACATTTGAGAACTATCGAACAAGCGCATGCAGCAGGATGGCCGGTCAACATTTTGTATTTTGCCGTTCAAACACCAGAAATCGCCTTGGCGCGCATCGCTAGGCGTGTCAGCGAGGGCGGACACAACGTGCCTGAAGACGATGCGCGCCGCCGGTTTTCGCGTTCGATTGCAAACTTGCCGGACTACATCCGGTCTTGCGATTTCTGGCGCGTTTACGACAACAATGCCTCCAGTCCAGTAACAGTCGCGGAAGGACGGAAATCCTGTCTTGCCTACCGTAGCGATGATTGGCGGGGTCTGCCGGCAGGAATGCCTGAGCTTCTGGAAAACTTGCCGCGATGCGCCGAAGCATAGAGAATCAGCTGGCGTCAGGATTATCCAGCGCCATCATCAGCGCCGGACCATATTCAGATGTGCGCGTGTCAAACGCGACAAAGCCTGCTTTGCCGTAAGCTTTGATTGCCGCTGCATTGGCCGGGTCGGGATCAATGATCAGCCGTGTTGCGCCTTCTTCAAACAGCAGTTCCGCAAGCTGGCTCAGGATCGTGCTGCCGTGACCCTTGTTGAGGTTGGTGGCTTCGCCGATGGAAATATCGATCCCCATCGTTCCGAAAGGCTGGTCCTGATAGGGATGATCATCCTCCATGTGTGGATCATAGGTCTGCAAATAGGCAATCGGTTTGCCGTCGAGTTCAACGATCATCGGCTCGACGGAGATGCTGTCGATGTGGCCAAGAATATCCCTGAGCTCCTGTTCAGGATCGCCCCACCAAGCAGTGATATGCGGACTGCTCAGCCAGCCTTTGAGCAAGGCGGCGTCTTTGTTGGTCACACCACGAAAATCGTAGGTTGATTGCTCGGTCTTGGCCATGCGCTGGACCCTCAAGCCCCCGCAATCAGCTTCTGCGGCGCTTCATTTTCAAGCGTCTCCATGATCAGCGTGCTGTTGGTATAAACGCAAATCTCCGCCGCAATCTGCATTGCCCGCTTGGCAATCGCCTCGGCGTCCTTGTCGCTGTCGATGAGAGCGCGGGCCGCAGCCAGCGCAAAATTGCCGCCAGAGCCGATGGCCATAATGCCTTCCTCAGGTTCAAGAACATCGCCGTTGCCGGTGAGCCCGAGCGTCACGGTCTTGTCCGCCACAATCATCATTGCTTCCAGGCGGCGCAGATACCGGTCGGTGCGCCAATCCTTGGCAAGCTCCACGCAAGCGCGGGTAAGCTGGCCCGGATATTGCTCGATCTTTGCTTCAAGCCGCTCCAGCAGCGTGAAAGCGTCCGCCGTCGCTCCAGCAAACCCGGCGATCACCGAACCATTGCCCAAGCGGCGGACCTTGCGGGCATTGCCCTTCATCACTGTCTGGCCAAGTGACACCTGCCCGTCACCTGCAACCACCACCTTGCCGCCTTTGCGCACACTCACAATTGTTGTCATCTCATTCTCCTTTGGCAATCCGGCGCGGCCTCATGGGTGACAGCCATTCCGGATTCCGTTAACCGACGCTTTCTATGTATGAACCATAACACGGATTGCAAACACGGGGATTGAACACAACTTTTCATTCCGGCAAGAGGCTGATAAGAGCGCGTCATTGAGCCAGAGGATGAGACCGTGACAGCCAATCGCACCGCCACCGTCAGCCGTTCCACCAAGGAAACGGCGATCGAAGTGACCGTCAATCTGGACGGCACCGGCAAATATGACATCGCTACGGGCATCGGCTTTTTCGATCATATGCTTGAGCAGCTATCGCGGCATTCGCTGATCGACATGAGCGTGCGCGCGAAGGGCGACCTGCACATCGATGATCACCACACGGCGGAAGACACTGGCATTGCGCTGGGGCAGGCGATTTCCAAGGCACTTGGCGAAAGACGGGGAATCACGCGCTATGCATCGGTTGATCTTGCCATGGACGGCACTCTGACCAAGGCATCAGTGGATGTTTCGGGCCGTCCCTTCCTTGTCTGGAACGTCAACTTTACCGCGCCGAAAATCGGCGCGTTTGACACCGAGCTGGTGCGGGAGTTCTTCAACGCGCTCGCCCAGAACAGCGCCATGACACTGCATGTCATGAACCACTATTTTGACAACAACCATCACCTTGCCGAGACGTGCTTTAAATCCGTGGCGCGGGCGCTGCGCTCGGCTGTTGAAATTGATCCGCGCCAGAACAATGCGGTCCCGTCCACCAAGGGCACGCTTGTCGTTTGAGGATGCCAATATGGCCAGCTACATCGTCATGACCGATCCGCACGACCGGACCGGCGCAAGTGTCCGTTTTATCCGCGACGGCTTTTCAGTGTTTGCGTTTCTCTTGCCGCTTGTCTGGCTGTTGTGGAACCGCCTGTGGTTGGAAGCCGCCCTGCTGTTCGCCGCCTTTGGCGTTATCGGGTATGCGGCCCATCTCGCATTTGGCAACAGAGCAACAGAAGTCATGCCTCTGGTCTCAATGGCCTGTGGCCTTCTTGCCGCGCTTGAAGGCCCGTCGCGTCTGGTCGCTGACCTCGAGCACCGCGGCATGCATGTTTCACAAGTCATCATCACCGCATCGCGCCGCGCGACGGAGGAAGTCTTCGCCAGCCGGTTTAATTTTGCCGTTCCCGTCTCGGCAGCAACAACTCGTTCTTTTGCACCTGTATCAAACCGGAGCCTCATTCCGCTGACTGGTGCCCGATGACCATGCGCGTTGCCATCATCGATTATGGCTCAGGCAATCTGCGCTCCGCGACCAAGGCGTTTGAGCGCTCTTCCCGAGAAGCCGGAGTCAACGCCGATATCATTTTGACCGCAGACGCCGATGTCGTCTGCACTGCCGATCGCATCGTGCTGCCAGGTGTCGGTGCGTATGCCGACTGCAAGGCGGGTCTTGGAGCTGTGCCGGGCATGATCGAGGCGCTGAATGAGACTGTGATCGCACGAGCCAAGCCGTTCTTGGGCATCTGCGTCGGCATGCAGCTGATGTCCTCGCGGGGCTTGGAAAAGACGGTGACTGACGGGCTTGACTGGATAAAAGGCGATGTGGTCGAGATGACGCCGTCTGATCCCGTTTTGAAAATCCCGCAGATCGGCTGGAACACGATAAAATTGCGGAAGCCGCACCCGCTGTTTGACGGCATCAAGACCGGCGAAAACGGATTGCACGCTTATTTCGTCCACTCCTATCATTTCGCCGCGACGAACCATGATGATGTTCTGGCCATCACAAACTACGGCGGCCCGATGACTGCCACTGTCGCACGTGACAATATGGTCGGCACGCAATTTCACCCCGAAAAAAG
>JANMQE010000078.1:0-2013 GCA_031370195.1 Phyllobacteriaceae bacterium | reverse complement strand
CGTCCACGACCTGCCCTATATGCGGATGATCGATGATAATCAGGTCATACTGCTGCGCCAGTACCTCGACCGGGAATGACTCGAAATCCTGCAGCGAGCGCTTGTCCCACACGATTTCAACGCCCGTCTTGCGATGCCACTCGGCGGAGCACGCGACGAGCGGATCATATCCGCGCGGGTGGCTCCACGTCATGCCTTTCAGTTTGATGCTCACGGGTGCCACTCGTAGTCAGCAATGGAGTCCGGCTTCATCTGGATGGAAAAGCCCGGCAGATTCGGCGGCATGTAGGCTGCGTTCCGGATGACGCAGGGCTCAATGAAATGCTCATGCAGATGATCAACATACTCGATCACTCTACCCTCCTTGCTACCGGAGACACAGAGATAGTCGATCATTGACAGGTGCTGAACATACTCGCACAGACCGACGCCGCCGGCGTGCGGCCAGACCGGGAGATTGTATTTGGCGGCCAAGAGCAGAACCGCCAGCACTTCGTTCAGCCCGCCCATGCGGCATGAATCAATCTGCACAATGTCAATCGCGCCCCCGACTATGAACTGTTTGAACATGATGCGGTTCTGGCACATTTCACCGGTGGCGACCTTTACCTTGCCAATCGACTGGCGAATCTTGCGGTGACCCGCGATGTCATCCGGGCTGGTCGGCTCCTCGATGAAAAAGGGGGTTGCGAACGCAAGCTGGTTGACCCACTCAATGGCTTGATCGACCTCCCAGACCTGATTGGCATCGATCATCAAGTGGCGATCAGGGCCGAGCACTTCGCGGGCGATGGTGAGGCGGCGGATGTCGTCGTCGAGATCGCGGCCTACTTTCATTTTGACATGGTTGAAACCCGCATCGACGGCCTCCTGACAGAGGCGGCGCAGCTTTTCGTCTGAGTAGCCGAGCCAGCCTGCAGACGTGGTGTAACAGGCGTAGCCCTCACGCTTGAGCGTGGCGACGCGCTCTGACTTGCCGGTTTGGGCCTTTGTCAAAATGGCGACTGCCTCTTCACGCGTCAGTGCGTCGGTGAGGTACCGATAGTCAACAATGTCGGCGACCTGTTCAGGTGACATGTCGGCAACCAGTTGCCAGACTGGCTTGCGGGCCTGTTTGGCGAGCAGGTCCCAAATGGCATTGACGACAGCGCCGGTGGCAAGATGCATTGCGCCCTTGTCCGGGCCGATCCAGCGCAACTGGCTGTCGCCAGTGAGGTGCCGCCAGTATCTGCCGGGATTTTCGAGAACTTTGGAAAGCTCCTTGCCGACCACCAGATGGCGCATTGCTTCTACCGCAAGACAGACAATCTCCGTGCCGCGCCCGATGGTGAAGGTCAGGCCATGGCCTTCAAGGCCGGGCGCGTCGGTCTCCAAAATCACATAGGCGGCAGAATAGTCCGGATCGGGATTCATTGCGTCCGAGCCGTCGAGGCTTTGCGATGTCGGGAAGCGCAGGTCATGGACGCGAAGGGCGGTGATCTTGGTCATACAGTTATGCTTTGGGGCTGTTGCCGCTGGACAAGCAAAATATGATCGGCGGCGAGTACGGTTTCGCCGCGCTGATTGATGACTTCGCAACGCTCTGTCACACGGCCCATGTCGGCGCGTTTCGGATCATCGTTCTTGTCGGAAATGGTGACACGGGTCTTGATGGTGTCGCCGATGTGAACAGGCCGGATAAAGCGAAGGCGGTCGTAGCCGTAGGAAAATGCAACGGGATTAATCAGTGACGCGGTCAAACCAATGCCGATGGAAAACACCATGGTGCCATGGGCGATGCGCTGACCGCCGGGCAAAGTCTTGGCGAATTCCGCATCCATGTGATGCGGGAAGAAATCTCCGGTATGGCCGGCATGAACAACGAAATCCGTTTCGGTGATGGTGCGGCCCGTCGTGGTGCGCTGATCGCCGAGGCGGTAGTCTTCGTAGTGAATGGTTTGCTCGCTCATGCCGGGCATCCTTCAATCGGTGTGGCAGGTGCGGCACTCGAGGCATAGGCCGCCTCGACCAAGG
>JANMQE010000062.1:0-2650 GCA_031370195.1 Phyllobacteriaceae bacterium | reverse complement strand
CGATGCAATATTGAAAGACGTCCACTATTTTGCGGTCGAAGCATTTGGCTCGGACACGTCGTAAGGCAAATTTGTCAAAAGATTCGCGAGCCGCAAGTGGCTGTAATTATTACAAAAATCACCGGATGTCGTCATCGTCGGGCTTGTCCCGACGACCCAGACTTGACCTAAAGCCGGAAACCGGCCCATCGCGCCGTAGCCTTGACACTGGCGGCAGCCACAGTTTTCACCCTTGCAATTTGTCACCCGCCCGCCGAATTGATGGTGAGTGTGATATGAGGGGCATTCGGCATGGGCGAACGCAAGAAAATACTGGTGCTGTTTGCCCACCCGCGCCTGCAGGCCTCAGTCGTTCAAAACGCCATGCTGAAGTCGATCCGCGATCTCGATGATGTCACGGTGCGTGATCTTTACGCCATTTATCCGGAGTTCCTGATCGACGTTGACCGCGAGCAGGAGCTTTTGCTCGCCCACGATCTGATCGTGTTCCAACATCCGTTCTACTGGTATTCCAGCCCGGCGATCATCAAGGAGTGGCAGGATCTGGTTTTGGAAAACGGCTGGGCCTATGGCACCGGCGGCACTGCGCTCAACGGCAAATATTTGATGAACGCCATCTCGACCGGTGGCAACCGTGATGCCTATCGGATGGGCGGTCGCAACCGGTTCCCGATTGAAGATTTGCTGCGGCCGTTTGACCAGACGGCCTTTCTTTGCGGCATGGCCTATCTCGAACCTTTCATCGTCTATTCCGGCCGGCATATGGATGACGGACAATTGTCCGGTCATGCCGAGAAATATCGTGACCTGATCACCGGCTTGCGCGACGGGCGGGTCAACCCGATGAAGCGGCTTGCCGAAGGGCATGATCTTTCACCCCTGTTCACCGCCGACCAAAAGGGGAAACGCCATGCATCTTGATCAGTTTCTCCTCGGTGCCTTTGTCTATCTTGCCGCAGCGGTGATCGCCGCGCCGATTGCCACGCGGCTTGGCCTCGGCTCGGTGCTTGGCTATCTGATTGCCGGCATTGCACTCGGGCCCTCGGTCGCCGGGTTCATCGGCGGCAGCCAAGGCGAAAGCGTCATGCATTTTGCCGAGTTCGGCGTCATCGTGATGCTGTTTCTCGTTGGCCTTGAATTGCAACCGTCCAAACTCTGGGAATTGCGGATGCCCATTCTGGGGCTCGGCGGGTTGCAGGTCGCCGGTGTAGCCACCGCCATCGGCGCTGCGGTGTTGTGGCTTGGCGCGGATTGGAAAACGGCGCTGACCGTCGGCCTGATCCTTGCGCTTTCCTCCACCGCGATTGTTCTGCAAAGCATGCAGGAGCGCGGCCTGATGAAAACCTCGGTCGGAAAATCGACCTTCTCGGTTCTGCTGTTTCAGGATATTTCTGTGATTCCGATGCTGGCTTTGCTGCCGGTGCTCGCGGTTGTCACGGCATCGGAAGATCACAGCAACTCACTCATTTCCAACCTTCCCGCATGGGCGCAGCCGCTGGTGGTTCTTGGCGCTGTCGCCTCCATCATTCTGGCCGGGCGCTACCTGATGCGGCCTTTGTTCCGTCTGGTGGCAGCGACAAAAATCCGCGAAATCTTTGTCGCGTTTGCGTTGCTCATTGTTGTCGGCATCACGCTTCTGATGCAGCAGGTCGGTCTGTCGGCGGCGCTTGGAACATTTCTCGCCGGTGTGGTTCTGGCGGAAAGCGAATACCGGCACGAGTTGGAAATGGACCTTGATCCCTTCAAGGGCCTGCTGCTTGCAGTGTTCTTCATTTCGGTCGGCGCAGGTATTGACTTCGGGCTGATCGGTGAAAAGCCGATGATGCTGGCAGCGCTGGTTGTCGGGTTCATTGTGGTCAAGTTGACCGTCCAGTTCGCGCTTGCAAAACTCTACGGCATGGCAAGCGAGGATGCGTCGCGGTTTGCCTTTCTGTTGGCGCAAGGCGGCGAGTTTGCCTTTGTGCTGATCACATTCGTCACCGGTCTCGGGTTGCTTGGTGTGGACGATGCCGCGCTGCTTGTTGCGGTGGTTGCCGTATCGATGGCGTTTGCGCCTCTGCTGATGCTGTTCGACGAAAAAATCATCCAGGCGCGGTTCGCGTCAGCCGGTGAGCAGCGTGAAGCCGATGTCATTGATGAAACCGACGCGCAGGTCATCATTGCCGGTTATGGCCGGTTTGGCATGACGGTCGGGCGTCTGTTGCAAGCCAATGGGTTCAAGTCTGTGGTTCTTGATCATGACACTGAGCAGATCGATGTGCTGCGCAAGTTTGGCTACAAACTGTTTTACGGCGATGCGTCCCGCGTTGACCTTCTGGAGGCGGCTGGCGCGCGGGATGCCAAGCTTCTGGTTGTCGCCGTCGATGACCGCGAAAAGGTCAACGAAATTGTCGATGTTGCACAGAAGAATTTTCCGCACTTGAGGATTTTCGCCCGCGCGTTCGACCGCGTGCACGCTTATGAATTGATCAACGCCCATGTCGAACAGCAATATCGCGAGGTGTTCGATGCCTCGGTGCAGATGGCTGAAGATGCGCTGGTCGCGCTTGGACGACACCCTTATGAGGCCCATCGCGCCGCGCTTCTGTTCAAGGCGCACGACAAAGACCTTTTGATCCAGGCTGCGGCCGTTACCGGAGATCGCGAAGCA
>JANMQE010000059.1:0-1742 GCA_031370195.1 Phyllobacteriaceae bacterium | reverse complement strand
GAAGATGCCGACAGGCAGATGAGGGGCGGCCTCACGCATCTTGTTTGGGAATGGAGTGCTAAACGCATTCCTGTGAGATGGATCAAACATTGCAGCAGAGTACGCCTCAGGTCACGTTGACCAATCCACGCCCCAACCTATCTCTTCCGGCACCAAGTCGTCTGGCCACCGGCAAGATAATCGGTCTGCATCCAATATTTCCAGGCGGTGCAATCCGCCTTGGTCCTGAAGCAGCGCTGGGCTGTGACATTGATCCGCCGGTCGTCACCATTGGAGATGATCGGATCTTCTTTGTATCCGCTGAAGAAGCCGACCCAATCGGTGTTGGCCGCGTTCGCAGAATTGCAACGCAAGCCTTCAACACGCTTCGGCGCTGCGCCCGCAGACCCGACAAACGCTGGAACACTGACGGAAAGTGCGAGCGCAAACAGCAACAGTGATTTCATGGCTTTGCCCTTTCTCATGACGATCATTTTTCTTCGGCTTCGCGCCGGAATTATGTCGGCAGCCATTGAATCGCGACGGCGTGTCCGCCTATTGTAACGTTTCAAGCGGCCTAAAGCGCGCAACCAAATCCTCAAGACAAAAAGTGCAGGGAATATCCGACATGACAAAAACACGCTGGGGCATCATCGGGCCGGGCGCAATCGCGCATAATTTTGCCGATGGTTTGAAGGAGACCGACGCTGGCGTGCTGGTGGCAATCGCCAGCCGGGATGCCAGGCGCCGCAACGAATTCGGCAATCACTACGGCATTGCCGACGACAAGCGCCACGCAACGTATGAAGCGCTGGCCGCTGATCCGGATATCGACGCGGTCTATGTCTCCACGCCGCACCCATGGCATGCCGAACTCTCCATCATGGCCATGCGCCACGGCAAAGCGGTCGTGTGCGAAAAGCCGGCGGGCATGAACGGCGGAGAAATTACGGCCGTCACGGAAGTCGCCGCCCAAGCGGGCGTGTTCTTCATGGAAGCGTTCATGTATCGCTGCCATCCGCAGATCGCGCGGCTCGTGGAAATCATCAGGTCTGGCGAAATCGGCGGGGTTCGCCACATCAAGGCGACATTTGGCTTTTCCTCGCGGCGCGATCCGGCATCGCGGCTCTACGACGCGGCTCTTGGCGGCGGCGGCATTCTTGACGTCGGATGCTATCCTGTGTCCGCCTCAAGGTTGATCGCCGGCGCTGCCATAGGCAAGGATTTCGACAATCCGGTCACAGTCAAAGCGACTGCCACAATGGGCCCGACCGGCGTGGATGAAACCGCCTACGGTCTTTTGACGTTCACCAGCGGCATCACGTCTGAGATTGCCTGTTCCGTGCGCAATGAGATGGACAATGCCGTCATTGCCATCGGCGACAAGGGCAGTGTCCGCCTGTCAAACCCATGGGTCCCCGGCCGCAACGCCGGACCATCGGACTCGCAGATCGAAGTGACCGTTGATGGCAAGACGCGCGTTGAGGACATCCGCTCGCACCACCACCTGTTTGCCTTCGAGGCAGACCTTGCCAGCAAGGCTATTGCCGCAGGACACAAGCAGGCGCTGTCGCCCGCGATGAGCCACGCAGACAGCAACGGCAACGCCGAAACGCTCGACCGTTGGCGGCAGGAGGTCGGCTATGTCACCTTCAACGAAAAGCCGGCAACCAATCGCAAGCTGTCCGGCGTCATCCCGTCCGGACTGCCGTCCATTCCCAAGGTCACATTGGAAGGCGTGCCGCTGCCCATGTCGCGCCTTG
>JANMQE010000028.1:0-1552 GCA_031370195.1 Phyllobacteriaceae bacterium | reverse complement strand
TCGCGGCCGACTTTCACACGCGGCATGTCGCCGTAGCGGATGATATCGGCTGTGGCATAGGTTTCACTGAGTGTGGCGGGCAGGAATGAGCCGGTTCCCACCATGTCCAACGGCGCTTTGGCGGCCCCCATGATCTGGCATTTTTGCGCGTCGAAACCTGAGGAGCCAACGATCATGGCGTCCTTGTAACCGGCATTGTCCAATGCGCGGCGGACGTGGATGGCGGAAGCGGTGGAGACGCCTTTGCCGAACAGAATACGACGCACTTTATCGACGAGGATGTTTGAGGGGTCGAGTTGGAAAGCGCGGCCACCCAACACCTGTTCGACAATGTTGTATTCACCGGAAACGCCCAGCCATTCGCCCACGGCATCAACCGATTTTTCATAATCGAGGCCTTCGGCAAAACGGCCACCATGGGTGTCAAGCCTGACGCCGAAGCTTTTGCCTTTTTCGTGGAGGCGGGCCTCTTCGTAGAACCATTGGGCGCAGCGCAGCGAGTCCTTGATTTCTTCGCCTGTGTAGTCAACGAGGGCGATGAGGGAGCTGGCTTCCGGGAGTGTTGATTCGAACATTTTGAGGGCGGCAAGCACGTCGCCATTGGCATAACCCACCAGCGCATGTGGCATGGTGCCCATGCCACCTTTTGCGCCGAAGAGAGGTGCGGTCAAATCCTGTGAGGAACCGACGAAGCCTTTAACGCCGCGGTTCTTGTGGCGGGCGGCACGGGAGCCAACCATGGCGCCGTAAGAGGCGAGAATGTTCATTTCAGCGCCGGAGCCGTGGCGGGCGTGCATGTCCATGAAGGCGGAGCCCGGCATGGCGAGGCACATTTCATAGGCATTGTTGGCGGAGACGCAGGGGAAACCGATTTTCTGCAACAGCAGTGTTTCGACTTCCGACAAGGCTTTCAGCGAGCCGGTGATTTCCATGAGCTTGCGTTCGGAGGGCACAACTTCGCCCTCCTCCACGAAGCGCTTGATGGTGACGCCCGGTACCAGGGCGCGGGCCAGCCTTATTGCAGGCTCAAGGGCGGCCACAACGCGGCGACGCATGAAAACGGCGAAAGTGACTTCGGTATCACCATGGGCCGCGACAATGCGCGAGGTGTTGGTGAAGTATTTGTCGGTTTGCGCTGCAAGCGGGCCAGCCGCGTAAACGAGACTGATCAGCGTATCGAGAATGGCTTCGTGGGCAGGCAGCAGTTTGGCGTTGTCTTTATCCATGGTTGGGCTGTTTCAGCGGAAAATGCGGGCGGCGTCAAATGCGGATCGTTAGCGACACCCCATCAGGATTGGCTTGCCTCCGCCTTTGCCAAAGCGCACGGCGGCGACGCGGCAAATGCGGCCGTCATTGCTTTTGCAGATGGCACCCTGGCGAAGTGCAGCAGTGCTGTCGCAGCGCAGGCCTACGCTGACCGTCTTTTTCGGTTGGATGACGACGCGCGGTTTTTCGATGATGACGATTTTGCGTTTGGGTTTGACGGTAGGTGCGACGTAAACTTTCACCACTTTCTTCACCGCTGGCTTTGCCGTGTGGGCTTTCGCCTTGG
>JANMQE010000817.1:0-3110 GCA_031370195.1 Phyllobacteriaceae bacterium | reverse complement strand
CTTCAGCGAGCCGTCTTTCGCCTGCGCGCCAAATTCCTTCAGCGCAACGCGGCCTTCGACCTTCAGACCGGCGTCGATGACGACCATGTCCTTTTCGATGGCAATGATGCGTCCCTTGACGACCGAGCCTTCGGCCAGATCATTGGTGACAAATGATTCTTCGAGAAGCGCGGCGAAATCTTCGCGCGTCGGATTGGTTTTGGACATGTAATCTCCTGGGAGCCTTGAATTCTTCGGCATTTCCCGCCGTCGGACAATTCAAGACGTGGCACCTTGGTTGGTGTTGCGTTTGCCTTGCAACCTGTCCGCCCATTCTCGGGCTGAAGCCTTTTTTCAAAGGTCCGGTGCAAAGACCGGCTGCTTGGCGGTTACTGTGCTTTCGAAGCCCTGACGCTCTCGATGATCGAAACGGCTGCGGAAAACGCGGTCTCTATACCCATGTTGGATGTATCAAGCAAGTGCGCGTCCAGCGCCGGTTTCAAAGGCGAATCAGCACGGCCCATGTCGCGGGCATCGCGCTGCTCGATGGCTTCAAGAATGGCCTCATAATCCGCATCGCCGCTGCGCATCAGCTCCTCGTCAAACCGCCGCTTGGCGCGCACTTGCGCCGTCGCTGTAATGTAAAGTTTCACCGTGGCATCCGGGCAGACCACAGTTCCGATATCACGCCCGTCCAGCACCGCGCCAGATGGCTGACGGGCAAATTCCCGCTGCTTTTCAACCAGAATTTTCCGGACCTGCGAAATAACAGCCACTCTTGAGGCCGCCTCGCCAATCTCGTGCACGGAAAGCGCCGCACGGTCGAGCATCGAAAGGTCGATGGTTGTGGCCGTCCGGGCAGCGGCTTCCTGGTCGTCGAGCGAAAGCCCGGCATCAAGCATGGCCTTGCCGACAGCGCGGTACGTCAGGCCGGTGTCCAGATGGGGCAAATGATAGCGCGCTGCCAGACGGCGGGCGAGCGTGCCTTTGCCTGAAGCTGCGGGTCCGTCAATGGCGATAACGAGTGTCATGCAGGGCGTTCAACAGGGAAAATGCCCAAAGTGCAAGATCACTGGTAGTCTTTGGCGACAGCAGGCTGCGCCACTGGCAGGCGGTACTTTGTTTTCAGCACATCATTGTTGCGCGGCGGCAGCATGCCGTAGGGAAAAAGATTGAACAGCGGCAGCTCGAAATAGTCGATGACTGCACGGGCGCGTCTGCGCAGCTTCGTGTCAGATGTAGGGTCATTGATTATCGCTTGCGCAGCCGCCATCATTTCGCGGTTGCACTCAAGCCGGTTGCGGCCTTCAATGAAGCAGGCGTCATGCTCAAGACAGGCCGCGTCAAGCCGGTCCACCGGTTTGGCGCTGAGATCGCCGGTCTTGGTGCCAATGCCGCAATAATTACCGACCACCAGCCGCGACGGCTTGTTTGGCCGCATCACGCGGGCCTGAGCGGCCGGCGTGCCTTCGTTGGCGACAAATGGATTGGCGCAGGCGCTCAACAGGATCGGCGCAACGATGAGTATCAAGAAAACTGGGGAACGCATGGCTGTCACTAGATGCCCCGCATCAGCCCGCCGTCGACGCGCAGGTTCTGGCCGGTGATGTAGGCGGAACCGTCGGAGACTAGAAAGGCGATGGTCGCGGCAATTTCTTCCGAGGTGCCATACCGGCCCATCGGCACGGTATCGCGCCGCTCGTCGGTCTGCGGCAGGCTATCGATCCACCCGGGCAGCACATTGTTCATGCGCACATTGTGGGCGGCATGGCCTTCGGCAAACAATTTGGTATAGGCGGCAAGGCCCGCCCGCGCCACCGCCGAGGTTGGAAACATCGCCGCCGGCTCTGTGACCCAAGCCGTTGATATATTGACAATGCAGCCGCTCTTTTGCGCAATCATGATCGGCGCGACGAGGCGTGTGGCACGCACGACATTCATGAAATAGACGTCAAAACCTGTATGCCATTGCTCGTCGGTGATCTCGAGCAGAGGCGCGCGCGGTCCATGCCCGGCGGAATTGACCAGCGCATCAATGCGGCCGAATTTTTCCATCGACAGGTCAACAAAACGCTTGAGGTCATCCACATTCAGGTTTGACCCAGTGAAACCAAGCCCGCCAAGTTCATTTGCCAGCGCCTCGCCCTTGCCGGACGAGGACAGGATCGCAACACTGAAGCCCTCGGCGCCAAGCTTGCGCGCCGCCGCCGCCCCCATGCCCGACCCGCCGCCGATGATGAGTGCTGTCTTGCCGGTCATGATCTAATCCACTTTCCCATAGCTGCGGACCAAATCCGCCATTTCAATATGTCCATCGTCGGCAAGACCAGAAGCCACGCCGCCAATATCGGCCGCAGGCCGGTTCTGGCTGACTTTCCACTTTCCACGAATGTCTTCAATGGCGATCTCGATGCCGACAATTGCCCGCTTCTGCATCTCGATATAGTTCGCCGGGGCGTCAGCAATCGACCATTCAGCGGTACGGCCCTTTTCATGGCCGGCTGTCAGCGCCGACAATTGGTCGTGCAGCCAGACCGGATCATCCATGATCCGGACGGTGCCACGCACTTGAACTGAAACGTAGTTCCAGGTCGGCACGACTTTGCCATGATCCTTTTTGGTCTGGTACCAGGAAGGCGTCACATAGGCGTCAGAACCCTGAAACACCGCCAAGGCCTTGGCCCCTTTTGCCAGATGCTGCCATTGTGGATTCGCTCGTGCCAGATGCACGCGTAAAACACCGCGTTCACCAATGCTTGCGTCAAGCAGGAACGGGACAGGATTGGCTTGGACATCATCTGCGTCTGCGGAGATCAGCAAGCCGAGTGGATGCGCCTTGATAAGCGCGTGCAGCGTTGGCAGGTCTTCTTCAACAAAATGCACTGGCTGATACATGATTGCCGTTCCTTCAGGAAATATGTGCGCCAAGCCCCGTCATCAAATCCATAAACTCCGGAAAGCTCGTCGCAATCATCGTCGCGTCATCAACCGTCACCGGCTTCTCCGCTGCCAGCCCCATCACCAGAAACGCCATTGCGATGCGGTGATCAAGATGGGTCGCGACAATGCCGCCGCCAAGGCCTTTGCCACCCGGCCTGCCGCGCACGGTCAGCCAGTCGTGGCCCTCGGTG
>JANMQE010000805.1:0-1660 GCA_031370195.1 Phyllobacteriaceae bacterium | reverse complement strand
ATCACTGGATATGACGCGTCGGCGCACACTTCTGAAGAAACAAAGAACGCCGCCACTTCGGTGCCGAAGGGCATTGTAAATGCCGTTATCTGGTCTTCTCTTGTTGGTTGGGTGATGATCTGTGCCATCACTCTGGCAATTCCGGATATGGCCGCCGCCGCCAAGCTGGGCTTCGGCATGTTCTTTGGAACAATGGATGCGATCCTGCCATCGGGCCTGAAGACCGTGCTTTACATTGGCATCTTCATTACCCAACTGCTGTGCGGCCTTGCTACGGTGACGTCAGCAAGCCGTATGCTGTTCGCATTCTCGCGTGATGACGGCATGCCGGTCGGCTCCAAAGCGTTGGCGACAGTATCGCCAAAATACCGCACTCCGGTGAATGCTATCTGGACGGCAACGGTGCTGTGCATTCTTTATGTGCTGCTGGCGATGTCGATCAAGGTTGGTGAAACGTCAATCTATGTGATCGTGGTGAACTCAACACTGGTGTTCCTGTTCCTGTCCTTCACGGTTCCGTTGATTGCCGGAATGCTCGCTTATGGCACAGCCAAATGGCCAACTCCCGGTCCGTGGGCAATGAGTGCCGGTGTCTACAAGCTGGTTACGGTTCTGTCCGTTGTCGGCATGGCGATCATTCTGTTTATCGCTGTGGCGCCGCCAAATGAGCGCGTGCTTTACGTGGTTCTTGGCTTCCTTGTGCTGGCCCTGGTCCTTTGGTTTGCAGTCGAAAACCGCCGCTTCCAGGGCCCGCCAGTCGGTGATGCAATCAAGAAACGTCAGGCCGCCATCGCGGCTGCCGAAGCTGCGGTGGGCGAACGCGCCTGACGTCAGCCACAGTCGATGCGGCCGGTGCGAGCCGGCCGCATTTCAGTTTGACGAAACAACAAAGCGAGTGTGAAGCATGGCCGGGAACCTCAGTTTCGAGCAGTTGAAGAATGATATCGCCTCGGGCGAGATCGACACGGTTCTGGTTTGCATTGTGGACATGCAGGGCCGCCTGATTGGCAAGCGGTTCCTTGCCTCGTTCTTTGCCGAATCCGCCTATGACGAGACGCATGGGTGCAACTATCTGCTGGCAAACGACATCGACATGGAGCCGGTACCCGGCTATCAGGCCGCTTCATGGTCGAAGGGCTATGGCGACTTTGTCATGAAGCCGGACATGTCGACGCTGCGCCGCATTCCGTGGCTCGAAAAGACCGCGCTCGTCCTTGCCGATGTGCAGGACCATCATCACCACGAGGATTTGCCCCACTCGCCGCGCGGCATTCTCAAGAGGCAGATTGCCCGTTTGAAAGAGCGCGGCTGGATGGCCTATTTCGCCTCTGAGTTGGAATTTTTCCTGTTCGAGGAAACCTACGACAGCGCCCGTGCCAAGAAATGGTCGGACTTGTCCACCGCCTCGCCCTATATTGGCGACTATGTCATTCAGGTCACTTCCAAGGAAGAGCCTTACATGCGGGCGATCCGCAACGGCTTGAATGGCGCGGGTATTCCGGTTGAAAACTCCAAAGGTGAATGGGGGCCGGGCCAGGAAGAGATCAACGTGCGTTATGCCGAAGCGCTCGACATGGCCGACAACCACGTCATCATGAAAAACGGCTGCAAGGAAATCGCCCACACCATGGGCAAGGCCATCACTTTCATGGCCAAGTAT
>JANMQE010000804.1:0-2075 GCA_031370195.1 Phyllobacteriaceae bacterium | reverse complement strand
GCTTGGTGCCTACAATGGCCATGCCTCGCTGCTGCCGCGCTGGCGTGGCGCCGCACCGATCCAGCGGGCAATCATGGCGGGCGACAAAGAGACCGGCATGATGGTGATGAAGATGGATGCCGGATTGGACACGGGGCCCGTCGCTCTCATGCAGAAAGTCGCGATAACGCCTTTTATGACGGCCGGAGAATTGCATGACAAGCTGATGGATACCGGCGCAGAGCTGATGATGAAAGCCATGGTGCAGCTTGAAGCAGGCAATCTGTCGCTCGCGCCGCAAGTGCCGGAAGGCACGACCTATGCCAAAAAGATAGACAAGGCCGAAACCCGCGTCGATTGGTCCCGCGCGGCCACTGATGTCCACAATCACATTCGCGGCCTTTCGCCCTTTCCCGGCGCATGGTGCGAGATGGAAATTGCCGGCAAAACCGAGCGCGTCAAGCTGCTGCGAAGTCAAAGCGTCGCGGGAACCGGAAAACCCGGAACAATCATCAGTGGCCTGACCATCGCGTGCGGCGATGGCGCGGTTTCAATCACCGAACTCCAGCGTGCAGGCGGCAAGCCGCTGACCGCTAATGAATTCCTGCGCGGCGCAGCGCCCGCGCGTGTGTTCTGATGCAACGCTACAAACTCACCATTGCCTATGACGGCACGTCCTATTGCGGCTGGCAGCGCCAACTTGACCTGTTGTCCGTTCAAGAGGCGCTTGAAATCGCATTCCGGTCCTTCTGCGGAGAAAGTGTCACCATAGTCGCCGCCGGACGCACCGATGCCGGGGTGCATGCATCAGGGCAGGTGTGTCATGTCGATCTTGAAAAGGAATGGCGTGATGATGTGGTGCGCGATGCCGTCTATCAGTCTCTGGTGCGCGAACGCATCGCGATCCTGTCCGCTGAAAAGATCGACGAAGATTTCCACGCCCGCTTCTCGGCCACAAGCCGTCATTATGTTTACAGGCTGCTGAACCGCCGCGCCCCGCCGGTGTTTGAACGAGGCTTTGTCTGGCATTTGAAGCGCAAGGTCGATGTTGCGGCCATGGACAAGGCCGCCAAGCGTCTGCTTGGAAGGCATGATTTTTCCACCTTCCGCGACGCCGAATGCCAAGCCGAAAGCCCGGTGCGAAATCTCGACCGGTTCGATGTGGTTCAAGATGGCGAAATGGTGCTGTTCTACCTCTCAGCCCGCGCTTTCCTCCACCGCCAGGTCCGCTCCATGGTCGGCACGCTGGAACAGGTCGGATCAGGTCGCTGGAGCGAGCGTGAACTGGTCAAAGCACTGGAAGCCAAGGACCGCAAAGCCTGCGGCCCGGTTGCACCATCGGACGGGCTGTTTCTTGAGCGCGTGGACTACGATTGAGGCTCAGCCAAAGTAATCGCCGATGAATCGCTCGTAAACCTGTGTCAGCGTCTCCAGATCAGACAGAGCGACGCGCTCGTCCACCATATGCATCGTTTTGCCAACCAGGCCAAATTCCACCACCGGGCAGTAGTCTTTGATAAACCGCGCATCTGATGTTCCGCCAGTCGTTGACAGTGCAGGTGTCCGCCCGGTCACTGCTTTGACCGACTTCGACAGCGTCTCAATAAGCCGGTCGTCCTTGGTCAGGAACACATGGCAGGGGCTTTCGCGCCAAATGATTTCATAATCCACAGGCTCCTTGCGCCCCGCGCGCAGCTTGGTCTTCTTCGCCGCGCTGTCGAGCCGGTTGTGGATCTCCGCTTGCAGCGTCTCATCCGTCCAGGTGTTATTGAAGCGGATGTTGAAAGAAGCCGTGGCCCGTGCCGGAATAACGTTCACTGCCGCGTTGCCGACATCGACCGTGGTCACTTCCAGATTTGACGGCTGGAAATCCTTGGTGCCCGTGTCAAACGCCGGATGCATCAGCGCATCAAGCAATTGCATCATGCCGCGCACCGGATTGTCGGCCAATTGCGGATAGGCGGCGTGGCCCTGTCTGCCATAGACTACCACTGTGCCTGAAAGTGACCCGCGCCTGCCGATCTTGATCATGTCGCCGATGGCGTCCGGATTGGTCGGCTCGCCAACAATCGACGCGTCCCAATTCTCGCCCTTGG
>JANMQE010000440.1:0-7457 GCA_031370195.1 Phyllobacteriaceae bacterium | reverse complement strand
TCTCGGCACCGCGATCAACGACAAGTTCGTTTACATCACGGGCCAGGTCACCGCTGCCAAGTAATTTGGCCAAGTAATCCGGCGCGAAACCTACCCGCCAGAAATGGCAGAGCCGTCCGTCAGCAATGACGGGCGGCTTTTCTTGTGAAGTTGAGCCAGTCCGGTCCGCATGATTACAATTGGCTTTGAACTGACACGCACTGAGAACCTTGTTCCTTATCAATCGGAAAACTCATCCGGCATAAGTTGTATGGATGGGACGCCGGTGCGCCCGTGAACGCCCTCACAAACGTCCTGAACGGGAGTTACGCCATGTCCACGATCACAAAGCGTTTCATTGCCGACGAGTCCGGCGCAACTGCCATCGAATATGGCCTGATTGCCGCTCTTATTGCCATCGCAATCATTGCCAGTGTTGGCGCGCTCGGCACGGCGATCAGCGACAAATTCACCTATGTGCAGGGCGAAGTCGTAGCAGCCAAGTAGGCTGCGATTGGCAGACGGGGCCAATAGTCCCGTTCAGGACGCCAGTTTCAAGCTCTGGTCAATGCGCGCAATGCCGCGTTCCAATGCGCCAAAACAGCGGCTGTCCAACCCGGTTCCGACATCCTTGCGCATGATGTCAAACGCCTGCGACACCGGCATCGCCGGACGGTATGGCCGCTCAGCTGTCAAGGCATCGAAAATATCGGCAACCGTGATGATTCTGGCTTCCAGCGCGATGTCATCGCCCGCAATGCCGCGCGGATAGCCCTTGCCGTCGAGCTTTTCATGATGGTCACCGGCAATGCGTGCCAACTCCTGAAACGCCTCGATGCGGGACAAAATGATCCGGCTTTGCGCCGGGTGCTGGCGCACGGACTGCCATTCTTCCTCGGTCAATTTTCCGGCCTTGTCGAGAATCTGGTTGGAGACACCAAGCTTGCCGATGTCATGCAACAACGCTGCCCGTTTCAGAAACCGTCGGCGCTCGGGCGACAACGCCATTTCTTCGGCAATCACATCTGTGAACAAGGCAACGCGGTCGCTGTGGCCGGCCGTGTACGGGCTCTTGGAATCGACCACATCGGCAAATGCCGCAGCGATTTCATCGAGATAATCTTCGTCCACCGTTTCACCGTCGCGGTCCGGTGCAAGACCGATAACCATGCGCTGCAACGACGGGGAGGCGAGCGTATCCCAGAAACGCCCGCTTTCCGAGACGGCTGCAAATGCCTCGCAGAGTGCAGGATCAAACCAGTTGCCGCTGCGTAAAGTCACTTCCTTCTGCGCCGCGGCACGACCACTGCCGGTATTAAACACATCAACCACCTGCGCCATCAAGGCAATACGGGCATGGATGGATATCGTCCCGCCAGCCAGCCCGTCCGGCTTGCCGCTGCCGTCATAATGTTCGTCAAGATCAAGGATGCCGCGCGCCACGTCTTCGGAGAATCGCATCCGGCGCGCAATGTTTGCCCCGCGCTGGCAGCGGGTTTCGATCAATTCACGGGCGATTTGCCCACCTTCGGAGAAAATGGTCAGCAATGAGCGGAAGCGCTCGGAAAGCCCCGCTTTCAATCCGGTGTGCGAAAGCACAAAGCGCAAAATCTGCGGCAGGCTGTCGTTGACCGATTTGATGTCGCGCTTGAACGTGATGTCGTCCGCCAGATACAATTCGCAAATCCGCGCGGCATTGGATGAGCAGCCTATGTCCTTGAGCAGCAGCGTATAATAGAGCTGACCAAGGTCAGCCTCGCCCATGCCAATCTGGCGACCGACTGCCATGCCGATCCACGCGCAGCGCACGCCATGACCTTCGGACTGGCCCTCGGTGATGTCGAGCGCGTGACTGAGCGCGCTGACGATTTCGGCGCGTTTGATGGATGTCTTTAGGCTCGTCGTCATTGCCCTGCCCCGCGTTGCAACCGGTGCATTATCTTCCAAAGCGGTTACCAAAGCTTGACGAAGTTGCATTTCACGGACGCCTCACAATCAATTGTGTCTGCCGCCGTTGACCCGTCCGCGCACACATGATCAACCGAAAGTCCGTCGCATCGGGGATTCCGCTTTGAAAACACTGTTCGCCGCTCTCACCTTCGCCCTGTCTCTTTCAACTTCAGCTTTGGCAGCAGATCCAGATCCTGCCAACTGGCAGTCGGTGCTGGACGATGCCAAGGGCGAGACCGTCTATTGGAACGCCTGGGGCGGCGCGGACAACATCAACGCCTACATCGGCTGGGCTGGCGGCATGATCGAGAACCGCTACGGCGTCAAGCTTGTGCATGTGAAACTCGATGACACTGCCAACGCAGTCGCCAAGGTAGTTGCCGAAAAGGCCGCTGGCAAGGCTGACGGCGGGTCCGTGGACCTGATCTGGATCAATGGCAAAAACTTTGCATCAATGAAAAGCCAGGGCCTGCTCATGTCTCCGGGCTGGGCTGAAAAACTGCCGAACTGGAAATATGTCGACGCTGCGGGCAAGCCGACTGTCAAAACCGATTTCACCATTCCGGTTGAAGGTTTGGAATCGCCTTGGGGCATGGCCAAGCTGGTGTTTTTCCACGACAGCGCCAAGACCAAGGCCGAAGACATGCCAAAGTCCACTGTTGACCTTTTGGCATGGGTGGACAAAAATCCCGGTCGTTTCTCTTATCCCATGCCACCTGATTTCATCGGGTCGTCGTTCCTGAAGCAGGTCTTGTCCGAAACAATTGCTGACAAGTCCAAGCTGTTGGTACCGGTCAAGGAGGAGGAATTTGCTGATGTCTCCAAGCCGCTGTTCGACTATCTCGACAGGCTGAACCCCAATCTCTGGCGGAAAGGCAAGGCCTTCCCGCAGAACTATCCGGACATGAAGCGGCTGATGGCCGATGGCGAGATTGACATCAGCTTCGCGTTCAATCCGTCAGATGCGTCTGCGGCGATAGAAGCTGGCGAATTGCCCGATAGCGTGCGTTCGTTCACGTTTCCGGGCGGCACGCTAGGCAATACCCATTTCGTCGCAATCCCATACAACGCCAATGCCAAGGCGGGGGCGATGGTGCTGGCCGACTTCCTGATTTCGCCGGAAGCGCAAGCGCACAAACAGGACCCGAAGGTCTGGGGCGATCCGACAGTCTTGAACATTGCGGCGTTGTCTTCTGATGAGAAGGCAAAGTTCGACAGTCTTGATCTGGGTATTGCCACGCTGAAGCCGGACCAGCTCGGACCCGCGCTGGACGAGCCGCATCCATCCTGGATGGTGCGCATTGAGACCGAGTGGAAGCGTCGCTACGGCGCTGGCAACTGAATTTTCAGAATGGGTGTCGGCGTGGTACAGACGCAGGAACCTCTGTTCCGGGTTGCGCGACTGGCCCCGTTTCTGGTGATCCTGCTCCTGTCTGTGCCTGTACTGGCTGGGCTGCTCGGAACGCTGCTTCCTGCCTTTTCCTATCTGCCCGCGCTTGGACGGACATCATTCTCGTTTGATGCATTCCGGGCTGTGTTTGTTGAGCCGAACATTTGGCACTCAATGCTGCTGTCACTTTGGACCGGGTTTGCAGCAACGGCCATCTCGGTCCTCATTGCCGCTGGTGTGCTTGCTGCCGGATTTGGCACCAAGGGTTGGGCCCGGCTGACACGGTTTCTCTCACCGATCTTGTCTGTGCCCCATGCCGCTGCGGCTTATGGCTTGATGGTGCTGGTCATGCCGTCCGGGTTCGTCGCCCGGTTGGTCTCGCCGGAACTGACCGGCTGGCAAACACCGCCTGATATCCTCATTCCCAATGACCCGTGGGGCTTGGCGCTGATCGCAGGGCTTGTGGCCAAGGAGGTTCCCTTCCTCTTGCTGCTTTTGATCGCGGCAATCGGGCAGACTGATGCCTCGCGCAACTTGCATATTGCCAGTGCGCTTGGGTACGGACGGTTGGCAGGATTTTTTCATGTGCTTTGGCCGCAACTATACCGGCAGGTGCGGTTTGCAGTGTTTGCTGTGCTGGCCTTTTCGGCCACGGCTGTTGATGTTGCGATTATCCTCGGCCCGTCAGCGCCGTCAACGCTTTCCGTGCAGTTGGTGCGGTGGATGAATGATCCTGATCTTGCGATGCGCTTTACCGCGAGCGCCGGTGCCGTGGTTCAGTTGCTGCTGGTTTTGCTGCTGTTTGTGCTATGGATGGGGCTTGAGCGCGTTCTGGAATTTGTTCGCAAGTCTCTCGAAGTATCCGGGATGCGCTTTGCCATGGACGGCGTGGTGACCGCCGGCCTGCGATTTGCCGGATGGCTGCTGACCGTTGTGACACTGTGCGGGTTGACGCTCTTGGCGCTTTGGTCAGTGTCTGGTCTGTGGCCGTTCCCTGATGTCATGCCTGAAAGCTACGCGCTGAAGGCTTGGATGCGGGCGTTGCCTGCAATCATGGCACCGATGGTGACAACATTTCAAATCGGTGTTGTATCGGCTTCCATCGCCACCGTGCTGTGCATCCTCTGCCTTGCCTCGCGCATCCGATCCAAACCTGCCGCGCGCTTGCTCAATGTTTCGCTCGCGCTGCCACTGGTAGTTCCGCAGACGGCATTTCTGTTCGGCCTGCAAATTGCTGCGATCAAATCCGGCATCGGCTATGGCATGGCAGCGCTGGTGCTGGTTCATCTGGTTTTTGTCATGCCGTATGTTTTTCTGTCACTGGGGCAGGCTTGGCAGGCGCTTGATCCCCGCTATTCGCTCGTCGCACACGCGCTTGGCAAATCGCGCGCCAAAACCCTGTTGCGTGTCGAGCTTCCGCTATTGTTGCGACCTGTTCTCACAGCGTTCGCAGTCGGGTTTGCCGTTTCGGCCGGGCTCTACTTGCCGACATTGCTGATTGGTGCGGGTCGTCTGCCGACAATCACCACCGAAGCCGTTGCGCTGGCGTCAGGTGCCAACCGGCGCACCATCGGCGTCTACGCGTTCCTTCAGGCCATCATCCCTTTTGCCGGATTTGTGCTTGCCTTTGCGCTGCCCGCATGGCTTTTCCGCAATCGGGCGGGTATGCGCGCCGCGTGACCGAACGGGATATGGCAGAATTGCAAAACCAACAGACCGGATTGACGCTGCGCTCGGTATCGATCCGGCTGCGCGGGAGACTTCTTCTCGACCTTGATGCACATGTCACGCCCGGGTCGGTGCTGACGGTCATGGGGCCGTCCGGGTCCGGCAAGTCGACGTTGCTTGCTTTCATCGGCGGTTTCCTGGACCCGGCTTTTGACGCTGCCGGTACAGTGCTGATCGACGGGCAGGATATGGATGGCAAAACTGCGCAGGAGCGGCACGCTGGCATCCTGTTTCAGGACCCGCTTTTGTTTCCGCACATGTCGGTCGGGCAAAACCTCCTGTTTGCGATTCCGAGCGAAATTCGAACGAAATCAGAGCGGAATTTGATCGCCAAAAGCATGCTTGCCGACATGGATTTGGACGGCTGTTTCGACCATGATCCGGCCCGCCTATCGGGCGGTCAGAAGGCACGCGTGGCGCTGGCCCGGACCCTGGTTTCAAAGCCGCGCGCGCTGCTTTTGGACGAGCCGTTTTCCAAACTGGATTCCGCGCTGCGCCAGCAGATGCGTGAGCTGGTGTTTGGCCTCGCCAAGGCGCGCGCCCTGCCCGTTGTGCTCGTCACACATGATCCTGCAGATGCAGAGGCCGCCGGTGGCCAGCTTGTGACAATCGACTGAAGATGGCTGTCAACCCTCAAGACGTTGGCAATGATCTGCCGGTGGCGCAAGCGATACCTGCACTTGAAAAAGCGTTGTCAGACAAGGGCTTGGCTGTCCTGGTCGCGCCGCCCGGCGCGGGCAAAACAACACTGGTTCCGCTTCGGCTGCTCAATGCGCCATGGCGCGGTGATGGCACAATCATCGTTTTGGAGCCGCGCCGCCTCGCTGCACGCGCGTCGGCAAGACGCATGGCTTTTCTTCTCGGCGAAGAGGTTGGCCAGACCGTCGGCTACCGGATGCGGCTTGACCAGAAGACGTCTGCCAAAACACGAATTCTTGTTGTCACCGAAGGCGTATTTGCCCGTATGGCGCTGGACGATCCCGAGCTTTCCGGGATCGCGTGCGTCGTGTTTGACGAGTTTCATGAGCGCAGTCTTGATGCCGATCTGGGTTTGGCGCTGGCACTCGACATTCGCGATGCCTTGCGTCCCGACCTGCGGCTGTTGGTGATGTCAGCAACACTTGATGGCGCGCGGGTGGCGACGCTGCTTGGGGATGTACCAGTCATCGAGAGCAAGGGCCGTGCCTTTCCTGTTGAAATTCAACATGTTGAACGGAAAGCGCAAGAGCGGTTGGAAGACAGCGTTTCGCGAGCGATATTTGATGCGCTGCATGATCACGATGGAAGCATCCTCGCATTTCTGCCCGGTACCGGTGAAATCTCGGCCACGGCACGCAAGCTCGATGGCAAATTGCCTGCCAATGTACGCTTGTTTCAACTGTACGGCGCGATGGACGGTGCAGCGCAGGATGAGGCCATCCGGCCAACTGCGACGGGGTTGCGCAAAGTCGTTCTGGCCACATCAATCGCTGAAACGTCGATTACCATTGATGGCGTGCGCATCATCATCGACAGTGGTTACCAGCGGTTGCCGGTGTTTGAGCCTGCGTCAGGGTTGACACGGTTGGAGACGGTGCGTGCCTCAAAAGCTTCGGTCGATCAACGTGCGGGGCGTGCCGGGCGCACGGCACCGGGCCTTGCCATCCGTCTCTGGCGTGCGGAACAGACTGCCGTGCTGCCTGCCTTTACCCCACCGGAGATATTGGCTGCAGATTTGACGGGGCTTTTGCTTGACCTTGCGGCTTTCGGCGTCAGCGATCCGGGACAAATGCGCTTTCTCGATCCGGCGCCTGCACCAGCGCTGAACGAGGCGCGCGACCTGTTGACGCGCCTTGGCGCAATCGATGGCGACGGGCGATTGACCGGGGAAGGAACGGCGATGCGGCGGCTGGCCCTGCCTGTTCGGCTGGCACACATGGTGTTGCAAGCGGCAAAATCCGGCGGCGCACGGCATGCTGCAGAGCTTGCGGTCCTGATCAGCGAACGCGGACTTGGCGGCAACGATGCCGATCTTGAACTGCGCCTTGTCAACGCACGCCGCGACCGCTCGGACCGCGCGCGAACTGCGTTCGGATTGAGCGCGAAATTGGCTAAAGAGGCGGGACAGCCGGGTGCAGACACTGAGGTCGAAAGTGCGGGTGCGCTGCTGCTGCAAGCCTATCCGGACAGGGTGGCAAAGTCGCGCCGCAGTGGCGGTCGCTTCGTTTTGGCAAACGGGCGGGGCACCGAAATTGATCCAGTACATGCACTTGCCGCTTCCGGCTATCTGGTGGTTGCCGACATGCAGGGCAGCGCGCAGAAAAGCCGCATCCTTGCAGCTGCGCCAGTGTCGCTGGCCGAAATAGAGATTGCACTTGCCGGGCGAATTGATGTTGCCGATGTGATCAGCTTTGATCTTTCCAAAAAAGCG
>JANMQE010000765.1:0-5945 GCA_031370195.1 Phyllobacteriaceae bacterium | reverse complement strand
ATCTGGATCGAGGACCACGGCGTCAAAAGATCAGACAGCGAAATCGTGCAGAAGTCATGCCCCAAAGGCGCGCCCGCCCGCGCCGCCGCACCCTGCAGCGCCGAAATCCCCGGCGTGCACTGCACCTCCACGCGCCGCGCCGCATCGCTTAAACCGCCACGGTCCATCAACTCAAACACCAACGCTGCCATCGCATAAATCCCGGCATCGCCAGAGCAAATCAACCCGACAGTCTTGCCCTGCCCCGCCAGTTCGAGCGCAAACCGCACCCGCGCCTCTTCCGCGCCGAGATCAAAATCATGCCGGATCTTGCCGTCCGCCAAATGACCGAGCAAATCAATGTAGAGCGAATACGCCACGAGATCACTCGCCTCGCGCACCATCGCGCTCGCCTCCGGCGACCGCCACCCGTCCGAGCCCGGCCCAATGCCAACCACAAACAGTTTTCCGCGCGCCCGTCCAGTCGCCGAAACATCAACCGGCTTCACAGCCTGCGCCAATGCCGCCGTAACCCGCCTGCTCTTTTGCTTTGCCACAACCAGCCGACCACCCGCCCCAGCCGCCGCCAGCGCCGCTCCTTCGGCAACACCATGGCAGCCAACCTCCGCAAACACGACATCCGAAGGGTTCGCCAAACGCGGCGTCTCAGCCTCCAAAGTTGCGGCATCAAAAGACCGTGCCGGAACCCCAAAGTGCGCCGCCACCGCCAACACCGCCGCCTCATCCGCCTTCACGTCAATCGAGAAAACACCTGCCAAGGCATGCCGCGAATATCCATTGTCGCGCAGCAAATCCTCGGCCAGGCCGATCGCCTCAGCCGCATCCGCCCCTCGCTCACACCCCATGCCAAGTGTCAAAACCTGCGGCGCATAATGCAGCATGTCCGCCTTCGCTTCGTGAGCCTTCTCGCTGACAACAATCTCCACGGCCCCGTCATCAGCAAACACTATCCCGCTCTTTTCAAGCCAATCCGCCGAACCAGTCAACTTCGCCCTCGCCCCGCCAACCAGCGCCGCCATCACAGCCTTCGCACTTTCGGGGTTGACCAGCACATACCCCTGCGGCGGCTGGTCGAGAGCAACGCCAAAGCGCACATCCCCCGCCGTTGTCACCGCCGCCTGCACCTCAAGCACTGCGGCAATCACCCGTGCCAGATCGTTCGCGCCATGGTGCCCGCCCAGCAGCGGCACCACAGCCGACCCGTCATCCGCCACTGCAATCACCGGCGGCTCGGAATGCTTGTCCATTAAGCTCGAAGCCAAAATCCGGATCAGCGCGCCCGCTGCCATAACCCCAACAATCGGCGTTCCAGCGGCAAACAGCGAACGGATATGCTCACCGGCATTTTCGAACACAATCCGCGCACCATCCGAGCCATGTTCGAGCACGTTTCGCGCAGCCAAAACGTGGATCGCTCCACCGGTCGCAGCCTTGATTTTCTCCGCCACAGGCAGCGCTGAAGGCGACAAAATGACAATGGCTGGCGCACTCATGGCCGGCTTCCTTGCGGCAAATCCAGCACCCATTTCTCAGCCCCTTTGTAAATCAGTATCATCGAGAAATACGGCGCATCCAAAGGCGCATCAGCCAGCGGCAACAGCTTTTCATTCTCCAACGAAACCCGCTCGACAAACGCCGAATTGCCCGTCAAACCCATCTCATCAATCAGCGCCCGGATGCGCGGCAGATGCCGTCCGAGCTTGATGATCGCCGCAGCATCGCAAGCGTCAATCTGCGCCTTGATCCGTTCATTTTCCAGCGGAGCGGGAATGACCGACAAGACATCATTTCGGGCCGCCAAAGGTCGCCCGATTGCCGCCGCCGCCGCCATCATCGAGGAGACTCCCGCAACAATTTCAACAGGATAGTGCACGGCCAGCCGCTCATGCAGATACATGAACGACCCATAGAAAAAAGGGTCACCCTCGCACAAAACCACCACATCCGACCCCGCATCCAGATGATGCGCGATCGTCTGCGCCGCCGCATCATAGACCGATTTTGCCGGATGCCTGGCCGTATCCATCGGTACGACAATCGGTATTTCAAGCTGATCAGCTGTCAAAAAATGCTCGACAATCGAGCGCGCAAAACTCGGCCCGTTGTCCGGCTGCGGATAGGCAACGACACAGGAGGCGCGAAGTATCCGGTGTGCCTTCAGCGTGATCAGTTCCGGATCGCCCGGCCCGACGCCAAGGCCATACAAAGTGCCCGTCATGGTCTAACTTTCTGCAATACAAGCATCGTCACCGGCATCAGCGGCTTGAACGCCATAAACCGCCCGACCGGCTCTGCCCGCGAAACGGCAATGCGCGAGAGCGACCCGCCCCATTCTTGCGCCAACACAATCAACCGCGCCTCGCCTTCCATGGTCACTGCATTGGCAACCAACTGCCCACCGGGCTTAAGCGCTTGAAAACACGTCTCAAATACGCCTGGCTCAGAAATCCCGCCGCCAATGAATACAGCGTCCGGCGCAGGCAATCCGGCCAAAGCTTCCGGCGCACGGCCTTCAACAATCGTCAAATCCGGCACACCGAGCTTGATAGCATTCGCCGCAATCATCGCCCGCCGCGCCGCATTGTCCTCTATCGCAAACGCCTTGGAACCCCGCGCCGCCCGCGTCCATTCAATCGCAACCGACCCACATCCAGCGCCAACATCCCACAAAACAGCCCCCGGATACGGCACCAGCGCCGCCAATGTCGCCGCCCGTACCTCTCTCTTGGTCAACTGCCCATCATGTTGAAACGCATCGTCCGGCAATCCCGCAATGATCGGCAACACACGGCAATCCCGATCCGCCACACACTCAATGGCCAGCGTGTTGAAATCCGAACCGTGATGCTGCTTCGCCTGTGCCACCGACATATCAACCCGCCGCTCCAACGCGCCGCCCATATGTTCCAGCACAGTAACCCTTGATGCGCCATAACCATTTTTCTCAAGGATTTCAGCTGCTTCACACACAGTGCTCGCATCTGACGTATAGGCCAAAATCCGCCTAGCTGGCGCGAGCGATACCGCGAGCTTCGTTGCCGGTCGCCCGTGCAGGGAAATGCAGTCCACATCCTGCAGCGCCCAGCCCAGCCGCGCCGCCGCTAGACAAAAGGCGGAAAGCGACGGCAAAACCCGCATTTCGTCGGACCCGAAATGCCGCGCCAGCGTTGCGCCGATGCCAAAGTGCATCGGATCACCGGTCGCCAAAAGACACACCGGCGTCCCGCGCCGCTCCTGAATGAGGCTGAGCACGCTCTGAAATCCCTCGCTCCAGAACCGCACCTCAACACCCGGATAGTCGGCACTCTTCAAAAGCCTGTCCTGCGCCACGATCAATTTTGCGTGCCTGAGCAACAGCAACGCGCTTTCCGGCAGCCCTCCCAGCCCGTCGTCACCAACACCAATCGCCGTCAGCCACGCACTCATCCCTGCCATCCCGTAGAAAGCGCATTCACCGCCGCCGCCGCCATTGCGCTGCCGCCGCGACGTCCCGAAACCGTTATGAACGGCACCCCGCGTGAATTGGCCGCAAGCTCCGCCTTCGATTCCGCAGCCCCGACAAACCCGACTGGCAATCCCAGTATCAACGCCGGTTTCGGCGCTCCCCCGTCCAGCCGTTCCAACAACCGGAACAACGCCGTCGGAGCATTGCCAATTGCAATCACCGCCCCGCCAATCGCGTCACCCCAAAGATCAACCTGCGCCGCCGAACGCGTATTGGATATCATCCCCGCATGCGCCGAAACCCGCTCATCACCAATCATGCAAATCAGCTCATTGCCCTTCGGCAACAGCCTCCTGATGACCCCGTGCCGCACCATCTCCGCATCACAGAAAACCGCCGCACCATTCAACAGCGCCGCACGCCCGGCCTCTGCCGCGCCATCAGAAAACACAATGTCATCCACCAGATCCACCATCCCGCAAGCATGGATCGTCCGCTCGGCAACATGCGCCACGGCCGTTGGATACCGCTCCAATCCGGCCTCGGCGCGGATGATGGCAAACGAAGCCGCATAGATGGCGTCGGGGTCGCGGATGTAGTTCATGGCCACACCCGTTGAACGTGGCGAATATCAACACAATAGAGCTGCCGACGCATTTTGTCGTGCAAAACAGTTTTTTGCAAAGGGGGACCCCCACCCCTAACCCCTCCCCACAAGGGCAGGGCTATCGCATATGGCAATTTAAGGGTTGCGGATCGGGATTGGAAGGATTCTTTAGGACAGCAGTTTGAGGGAGAGCTGCGATGTCTGAATTTGATATTTTCTTTGCTGGCGTTGAAGATCCACGTGCGGCAAATGTCACTCACAGTCTGTCGGATATTTTTGTCATGATGATTGCGGCGAGTCTTTGTGGGGCATCCAATGCTTCCGAGTTTGCGCTGTTTGCGCAGTCCCGCAAACGCCTGCTGCGCAAGCTGATTGATTATGATTTTGCGCCAAGTCACGATACCTTTTCCCGCGTCTTGCGGCTGTTGGACCCGAAGGTGTTCATGCAGGCCTTTGCGGTTTTTGCCGAAGCCTTTGCCAAGGCTCTGGCAAAGTCCGGCAAGAAGCCTTCGGCCAAGGTGGTTGCCATTGATGGCAAGGCGCTCAGGCGCGCCTATGAACGCGGTCGCCAAGCCAGCCCGCCCTTGACGGTTTCGGCTTTTGCGGCGCAGAGCAGGCTGTGTCTTGGCGTGGTGCCCGGCGCCGGAACCAACGAAGTCGAAGCCGCCATCAAGGTTGTCGAACTGCTTGATTTGACTCGCACAATTGTCACCGCCGATGCGCTGCACTGCCATCACCGGATGGCCGAAGCCATTACCGCAAAGCGTGGTGACTATGTGCTGGCCCTGAAGGGCAACAGGCATGAATGGCTGGCCGAGGCTGAGCAGCGCTTTGCGGCTCCGGGCAAGCGCAAGATCATGCAGACAACCGAAACAAGCCATGGCCGCAACGAATGGCGGACGGCGGAAGTCATCGCCGCCACGCCGCTCATGAAAGGCCACGCCGCATTCGTCCGCATCACCACACAAAGAGAGGCAAGCCCACCCTTCGTGCGCCATTACATGGCAACCAAAAATCTTACCGCCAAAGCCGCTCTCAATGTCACCCGCGCCCACTGGAGCATCGAAAACGGCTTGCACTGGATCCTTGATGTTCACCTCGGCGAAGACCTGTCCCGAGCCCGCAAGGATCATGCTCCGGCCAACATCGCCCTGCTGAAAAGACTCGTGCGCAACATCCTGCAAACCGCAGACAACCCAAAGGTCCCAATCAGCCACAGACTCAAAAAATGCGCATGGGGTGACACCTACCTGACCCATGCTATAACCCATATGCGATAGCCTTGCCCACAAGGGGGAGGGGGACTCGCTTGTATCTATGCGTTCTTGCTCGCCGAAAATTCGCCAAAGCGGGAATCCCCCTCCCCCTTGTGGGGAGGGGTTAGGGGTGGGGGTCCCCCTTCGTAAAAAACTCTTCATTCCATCAGCCCCAATGCCCGCAAAATCTCTTCTACGCACCCATCAAACGCCGTTTCAAGCTCTCCCGTAGAAATCCGGACCACTCTATAACCTTGCGTTGCCAGCCAAGCGTCTCGAACCTGATCCTTGGCCATGCGCTCTGGCTCAAAGTGAAAATGGCCATCAAGCTCAACAATCAGTTTGGCAGAATGCATTGCAAAATCAGCAATATACGGCCCAATTGGCACCTGCTTGCGGACATGTATCCCATAAAGCCTTCGGAACTCGCGCAGTTCCGCCCAGAGCCGCTGTTCGCCGTTGGTCATATCGCCACGAAGCGATCGGGCACGCAAAATCGTTTTGGGATCAATTGCCGACGGCACTATTTCCATCCAATAGTTAGAAGGGTCTGTCCAACCACCACTCACCCCTTCGCCTTCAAACTCTTCGGCCCAAGTGGATGATCGGCATGCGGATAAGGCGCATGCGAGTGCCC
>JANMQE010000761.1:0-10493 GCA_031370195.1 Phyllobacteriaceae bacterium | reverse complement strand
ATTTTCCAAGCAGACCCAGCGCCTGCGCAAAAACCTTCCGATCCGCAACGGTAGGGCGGGTGCGTTCCCATTTGCCGGGGGAACCGCCGACAAGTACCTTTTCTTTGATGTAAGCGCCGAGCGGCACTCCTGCCGCTTCCGCCAGCAATTGCGTGCGCTCATTTTCCGAAAATCGGATACTAAAGGGCGCTTGCCGTTTGCGGATTGGCTTGGTGTTATCCGCTACTGATATGAGCGAATTGAAGGTGGCGCTGAGGGACATGGCTGCACACCTTCAAGGCGAAGGCGGCAATGGCCGCGAAAGGGATGTATCCTTGAGGATTTGCTCCCACTCGGCTAGACACTCAAAAACTGGTTCGATTTCCTGCCGGAGAAGCGCACCATCTTTCATATCTCACGCGGGTTCGCTTCGCTCACCGCTCCGATGGGGCGGCCTGACCGGCCGGCGGGCGGTCGCACTTGCGAACCCTTCAGGTTCGATGGTTCGCCACTTCGGCGCACCAGTTTCCAAATCGAACTGCAAGTTCATCTGCGTCCGGTCAGCGACCGCAGGCGGTCACGCATCAGGCGACCGAAGTTTTGGGTTTTCTTGTACAGGTCTATCTGGCTGGCGGCCTGGCGCATGGCCCGGTCTGAACCGGGCAACAGACCAACGAGCAAAGTGACCATGTTTTCGCGCTCTTTCCAAAGCCGCGTCATGACCGGATGATCAGGCACAGCAAGCGAATCGGCGCGTTCCACGTTGGGATCATCCAGCAGACGCCGCGTGGTATCGAGCATCAGCAATGTGCCGGGAGACCATTTTGCATAACTCTCGTCGTAGGCTGTCTTCCACGTGTACGCCATTGCGCCTTCGCGCATGACAACGAGCGAGGCGATGGCCTTGCCGTTCAGGTTCAGCGAATGGACGCGGCACATGTCGCGCTGGGCGAGATTGTACAACGCCTCACGGGTGAATGCAGCGCGGTAGCGGTCGATGGTCATGGCTGTGCCGCTGCGACCCTTCCAGCCCTTGGTTTCAAGGGCGAGGAATTCTTCCGTGCGGCGGCGCACATCAGCGGGTTCGCGCGCTTCCTCGAATGTGACTTCGCCCAATTCGCCAAGCCGCCGCAGCAGGCGGCCATACCCGCGCAAATGATGCGGTGTGACGGCTGCTTTCAGATAGTCTTCCGGTTCCTCGCCGGTCACCAGCATCGCCCGTTGCTTGCGGCCGATGGACGTGACTGCAAGATTGCGGCCAATGGCTGCCACGCGCAATGCCTGCGCGACCGGACCGTTTTCCGCGATGTCCGGAATGACCAGAACTTCCGGCAGCTTGAGATGTTTGCGGGCCAAAATTTCCAGCACATCTTCGAACACACCAACGGGATCATCGCGGTCAACCAGCGGCGTACCGAGCGGTGCAAACGGCGATGACCATGCCCGAAGTATTTCCGGACCAATCCCCAGACCGGGCTTTTCAACTGAAAACGGCATCAGAAACCGCACACGGCTGCGATCCTCGGCCTCGTCGCGCATGACCATGAAGCGGATTTGCCTGTCTTCGAGACGCGGCATTGCGGGCGCGAGAAAGCGCGGGTTGAAGAATATGTTCGGTTCCGCCGCGCGCCAGGACAGATATTCAAGCTCTTCGGAAAGTTCGAAGCCTGCACCTGCGGGATAGACTGACAGGCGCCGGGCAGGGCTGGTGCGGGCAATGCCCTCCATTTGGGCCATGACCGGGTCTTCAAGCTCAAATCCTGCAAGGCTCGCCATCATCGCTGCCGCTGCGCCACCGCCGGTCTGCTCTTCAAACACCGGTGTTGCCGCCATCATGATTTGGCACCGGGAGAAGTTGCGAAAAGGCTTGCAAGGGCGGACGCGTTGATGCCGAGCCGTTTCCAGACGACAACGCCGAGCACGAGCGCTTCAAACACCATGCCGGTGGAGAACGAGAAGGCAGCACCCCAGAGACCCCACATGGGCACAAGCACTGAGCAAAGCGTGATGCTGAGAACCAGTGTTGCACCGTAGATCCATGCACAGACATTCTGGTTGCCCGACATGTTCAACAAGCTTTCAGCCGGCCCGACCGAGGCGCGCATGACCACGCCGATGACGAGGACAAACAGCAGCGGATAGCCCGCCCTGAAGGACTCGCCGAACAAGGACAGCAGCGGGTCGCCCAGCAGCAGCACAATGCCGCCCATGAACAGCGATGGCCAGAATGTCCAGCGTGCAGACGCGATGACGAATGATTCAAGCTCTTGCTTGCTGCCGTCATGGATCAGCTGCGCATAGCGTTGGCCGACCCCTGCCTTGACAGCGAAATAGACGAAATGGACCAGCGCGAGCGTCTTGGCTGTGGCGAAGTAAACAGCAACCTGATCCGGCGGCAGATAGTGGCCGACGACCAGAACATCCGCATTGGTGAGAAGAAACAGGAAGCCTTCGACCAGAAATATCGGGATCGACACGGAAATCCATTCGCCGAAATTGACCTGCTTCGGGCCATCCGGCACAATCGCGTCAACACTGGCCGTGATGGCAAGCAGCTGCACAATCGTGGTCGCGTAGGTCGCAAGGATCGCGGCGATCACCGCAGTCTTCGCGGTCGTTTCAAAGCCGGTGCCGAGCGCAATCACCATGAACAGCAGAATGAGTAGCGGCCGGACGATATAGGTTGGCGACAGGGCCTTGACCGGCCAGGCATTGGCGCGGGCGGTTCCTTCCAGCGTGTCGCCAAGCGCTATCATCGGCAGCGCGATGGCGCCGAGGATGAACGGGGCGACGTAATAGCTCTCGATCCGGTCGGCCAGAATGAATGTCGCTGCAATGCCAAATGTCGCAACTGCCGTTGCGGCCAGCAGCGTGAAAATCCGGCCGGTGAGCAGAATCCCGCGCAGCTCGTCATGACTCCCGGTGGCGCGGTATTGGGGAACGAACCGGATTATGGACGTTGCAAAGCCGAAGCAGGACAGATTGCCGGCAATGATCGCCGCCGTCCAGACAAGGACAAATATGCCGTACTCGAAGTCGCCCATCCAGCGCGCGAGCAGGATTTGCGAGAGGAAGGCGATGGCGGCGCTGACGAGACGGATGGCGAACGCAATCAGTGACATCCGCCGGGCGACCATGTTCTGGTCGTCCGACGTCAACAGCTCATCAATCTTTTCCGCAAACGGAAGCGCGCGCGCCGCCCACATTTCAGGCAGCATTCGTTCAGCGGCCATGCTTGCGGAAATCCGCATCTTCTTACCCGTTTGACTGTCCACCCCTTGGCCGTATCAGCAAAGGGTTTAAAAACGGTTCGGTATCCGTCGTCAAAGGAGAGGAAACGGCTTGATGGCGTGAGCCCGTTGGCTTGGCTGGAACGGCCCCGCAGTTGGCGGAGCCGGAATTGTCATTTCAAATCAGGCAAATGCGCCGTGGCAGTGTTTGAATTTCTTGCCGGAGCCACAAGGACAGGCTTCATTGCGGCTGACCTTGCCCCACGTCGCCGGATCATTGGGATCGCGGTTTTCCGGCGCAACGATTTCCTCGCTGTAGAATGCCGAGCCTTCGCCGAAATCATTCTCCCCGGTCGTGCCGTCAATATGTTCGCCGTGCATTTCCGGCAGTTCCGGAGCCGAACCGTCAGCCTCTTGGCGAATGAGCTCAACCCGCATCATCTTTGATGTGACAAGCTGGCGCAAATTGGTCAGCAGCGCCTGAAAAAGTTCGAACGCTTCCGACTTGTACTCATTGAGCGGATCGCGCTGCGCATAGCCACGGAAACCAACGACCGAGCGCAGATGGTCAAGATTGACCAGATGCTCGCGCCAGAGCCCGTCCAATGTTTCCAGCAGGATCTTTTTCTCGACAAACGCCAAGATTTCCGGACCAAATCTCGTTGCCCGGTCGTTAGACACATCGTCAGCCGCTTTTGTCAGGCGTTCGCGGATTTCGTCTTCGGCGATGCCTTCCTCTTTGGCCCAATCTTCGACCGGCACGTCGAGATTCAACGTCTCACGGACCTCTTCGGCGAGGCCCTTTGAATCCCACTGCTCTGCATAGGCAGTCTCAGGAATGTGCTTGTTGACAATGGCATCAACAGTTTCGTGACGCATTTCAGCAACGGTTTCGGTGAGATGTTCGCCGTCCATCAATTCCTTGCGTTGCTCGAAGATCACCTTGCGCTGGTCGTTTGAAACATCATCGTATTTCAAAAGATTCTTGCGGATATCGAAGTTGCGGGCCTCGACCTTCATCTGCGCCTTTTCAAGCGCCTTGTTGATCCACGGATGGACGATGGCCTCGTCTTCCTTCAGGCCAAGCTTCTGCAGCATTGAATCCATCCGGTCCGAGCCGAAAATGCGCATCAGATCATCCTGCAATGAGAGGAAGAATTTTGACCGGCCGGGATCACCCTGACGGCCGGAACGGCCGCGCAGCTGGTTGTCGATGCGGCGGCTTTCATGGCGCTCGGTGGCCAGCACGAACAGGCCGCCGGCGGCTATCGCCTTGTCCTTGAGAAGCTGGATCTCGGCGCGGATTGACGCCTCTTTGGCGGCGCGTTCATCGCCTTCCGGCATAGCAGCAAGTTCGGCTGCAATGCGCATGTCGGCGTTGCCGCCAAGCTGGATGTCCGTGCCCCGGCCCGCCATGTTGGTGGCGATTGTGATTGCGCCGGGCACGCCCGCCTGCGAGACAATGAATGCTTCCTGCTCGTGGTAACGGGCGTTCAGCACCTGGAAGTTCTGGATGCCTTCCGTGCGCAGCCTTTCGGCCAGCATTTCGGATTTCTCGATGGAAGTTGTGCCAACAAGAATCGGCTGGTTCTTGGCGTGTGCATCGCGCACCTCGCGGACGATGGCGCGGAACTTTTCTTCTGCGGTGCGATAGACCTCGTCGTGATCATCGAGGCGCTGAACGGGAAGGTTGGTCGGGATGTCTATGACTTCCAAGCCGTAGATGTTGCCGAATTCTTCGGCTTCTGTGGAAGCCGTGCCGGTCATGCCGGACAGTTTGTCGTACATGCGGAAGTAGTTCTGGAAGGTGATTGAGGCCAGCGTCTGGTTTTCCGGCTGGATCGACACCTGCTCCTTTGCTTCCAGAGCCTGATGCAGGCCTTCGGAATAACGGCGTCCCGGCATCATGCGGCCGGTGAACTCGTCAATGATGACGATTTCGTCGTTGCGGACGATGTAATCCTTGTCGCGCTGAAAAAGCTTGTGGGCTTTCAGCGCATTGTTGATGTGGTGGACAATGGCGACATTTTCGACATCGTACAGGCCGTCGCCCTTCAGCTGGCCACCGGCGCGCAACAGGTTCTCGACATTTTCGGTGCCGTCTTCAGTGAACGTCACGGTGCGCTGCTTTTCGTCGATGTCAAAGTCCGAGTCTTTCAATTGCGGCACGAACGCGTTGATGGTGGTGTAAAGCTCCGAACGGTCATCGAGCGGGCCGGAAATGATCAGCGGCGTGCGCGCTTCATCGACAAGGATGGAATCCACTTCATCGACAATCGCGTAGTTGTGATCGCGCTGCACCATCTGGGAGCGCTCAAACTTCATGTTGTCGCGCAGATAGTCGAAGCCAAGCTCATTGTTGGTGCCGTAGGTGACATCGCAATTGTAGGCCTCGCGGCGTTGATTGTCGTCGATGCCGTGCACCACAACGCCGACTGTCAGGCCGAGGAACTTGTAAACACGGCCCATCCATTCCGAATCGCGCTTGGCCAGATAGTCATTGACGGTGACGACATGAACGCCTTTGCCGGACAGCGCATTCAAATAAACCGGGAGTGTCGCGACAAGGGTTTTGCCTTCGCCGGTGCGCATTTCAGCGATGTCGCCTTCATGCAGCACCACGCCGCCGATCAGCTGCACATCGAACGGGCGCATGCCCAAAACGCGCTTGGATGCTTCGCGCGCCACTGCAAATGCCGGGGCCAACAGGTCGTCCAGCGGCTTGCCGGCAGCCAATTCAGCGCGGAATTCACCGGTTTTTGCCTGAAGTTGCGCATCAGTGAGGACCGAGATTTCTGCTTCCAGCGCATTGACGTCATTGATCCTGGCGCGGATCTTCTTGACGCGGCGGTCATTGGACGAGCCGAAAAGCTTGCGGGCGATACCGCCGAGGCTGACCATGAATGGTCCCTTTCAAATGGGCCGGGCTGACCGGCTTTCCGCACGAGAAATGCGGGCGACAAATATTTTCCGGCGTCCAGGGCTTCTGGACGCCGGGCCGTAGGACAGATAAGAGGGGCCTCCATTGATGTCAACGGCGCAGTCGAGTGCTGGTTCTGCGCGGTTGCATCAGTCGATTCCGATAGGTGTCCAGTCAGTGCGGCCGAGTCCGCAAGCAATTATTCCGGGAGTTTCACATGACCAAACGCAGCCTCCGCGCCGTGCTCACATCCACGGCTGCGACCTTTGCGGTGCTTCTCGCCATATCCGGCACTGTCGCCCAAGAGTCTCCTGTTGTCGCGACAATCGGTGGCGCGCCGGTGACCGAGGCGGAGGTGAAGCTGGCAGAAGAGGGATTGGGCGGACAGTTTGCCAATTTGCCTGAGGAGCAACGCCGCTTGGCTGCCATTGCCGCCTTGCTTGATATCAAGGCTGTTGCGATTAAGGCCAAGGCAGCCAAGGTTGATGAAGGTGCAGAGTTCAAAGCCCGGGTGGCTTTCCTTGTCGAGCGCACGTTGCATGACAGCTATTTCCGCACCGAAGTCTCTGACAAGGTTACGGACGCCGATGTCAAAGCGCGCTACGAAAAGGAAATTGCCGCTTCGCCGCCGGAAAACGAGGTGCATGCGCGCCATATTCTGGTCAAAACCGAGGATGAGGCCAAGGCAGTCATTGCGCTTTTGGATGGCGGTGCGAAATTTGAAGATGTCGCCAAGGCGAAGTCCACCGACGGTGCTGCAGGGCAAGGCGGCGATCTTGGCTATTTCAGGCGCGGTCAGATGGTGCCGGAATTTGAGAAGGCGGCGATGGATTTGAAGCCCGGCGAATATTCCAAAACGGCTGTGAAAACCCAGTTCGGTTTCCATGTCATCAAGCTTGAGGATGTGCGCGCCATTCAGCCGCCGGAGTTTGACAAGGTCAAAGAGCAGGTGCGCGACATTCTGCTCAGGGAAAAATATGTCGAGACGGTGCGCGGTTACCGTGATGAATTGAAGATTGAGTATCTCGATCCAAAGGTGAAAAAAGCGATGGAGGATGCTGCCGCAGCCGAAAAAGCCGCTCCTGCTCCAGCTCCCGCACCTGCGCAATAACGAAAAATTGATCTGACGGGAGCTGCCTCATGTCGACGAGCGTTTCGCCGCTGGCACCGAAGAAATATCCAAAGCTGAACCCTGTTGAAGGCTTGCGCATGGAAACCGCGCAGGCCGGGATCAAATACCAGAACCGGACTGACGTGTTGATGATGGTGTTTGACAGGCCCGCTGCGGTGGCCGGCGTGTTTACGCGCTCGCTGTGTCCATCCGCGCCGGTCGATCATTGCCGCAATTCGCTCGCGCATGGCTACGCCCGGGCTGTCGTCGTCAATTCCGGTAATGCCAACGCGTTCACCGGAAAGAAGGGCAAGGTGACCACTGCCGCAACGTCCGATGCTGCCTTGAAGGCAGTCGGCTGCACGGCGGAGGAGGTCTATCTTGCCTCCACCGGCGTGATTGGCGAGCCGCTCGATGCGGGCAAGTTCTCCGGGTTGCTTTCGGAGATGGCCAAGCGCGCGCGTGGTGATTTCTGGCTGGAGGCCGCCAAAGCCATCATGACCACGGACACCTATCCGAAGGTCTCGACGGCCAAAGCCAAGATCGGCGATACCGACGTGGTCATCAACGGCATTGCCAAGGGTGCGGGCATGATCGCGCCGGACATGGCGACGATGCTGTCGTTCATTGTCACAGATGCGGCAATCGCGCCGGATGTGCTTCAGGGATTGCTCAAAAAGGCCGTCGGCCCGACGTTCAACTCCATCACTGTGGATAGCGATACATCGACCAGCGACACGCTCTTGCTGTTTGCCACCGGTGCGGCTGAAAAGCGTGGTGCCCCGCATATCAAGGATGTTGGCGATGCGCGTCTTGGCGCGTTCAAGCGGGCACTCGGCAAGGTGCTGAAGGATTTGGCGCTGCAAGTCGTGCGTGACGGCGAGGGCGCGCGTAAGATGATCGAGGTTAATGTGACAGGCGCGAAGTCTGCGCGCTCTGCCAAGAAAATTGCGCTGTCGATTGCCAACTCGCCGTTGGTCAAGACGGCGGTTGCCGGCGAAGATGCAAACTGGGGCCGCGTTGTGATGGCAGTCGGCAAGGCGGGCGAACCTGCAGACCGCGACCGGCTGTCGATCTGGTTCGGCAAGAACCGCCTCGCACATGAGGGCGAGCGTGATCCGGACTATTCAGAATCGCAGACCTCTGCCTACATGAAACAGGACAGTATCGTCATCCGCGCAGACCTTGGCATCGGACGAGGCAAGGCAACTGTGTACACATGTGATCTGACCAAGGAGTATGTTGCCATCAACGGCGACTATCGCAGCTGACCCCGGTGCCCGGCCTTTCACAAATACGTCGCCTTGAGGCGGCTGCATTCAGGGCTTGGCCATCGGCCAGCACTTACTATGACGGAACATGGTCGATCAGGCTGACCCCGGATCATCCCTCGCGGCGGCTGAATTCGGTCAATCCGTTGGACCCCAACGACCACGGCGAACTTGTCGATCGCATCTCGCGCGCGCAGACGCGGTTTCTGGCGGCCGGGAAACCGCTCACCTTCCGGCAAACCCCACTTGCGTCGCGCGAGCTTGAACAATATCTCCAGGACGAGGGTTTTGCTCGCGATCATGAAAGCAGCGTGCTCTCGATGCCACTGTCGCACTTCAATTCGGACAGGGCGCTCAATCATATCCCGCTGCGCGATATCAAACGCTATGTCTCGGCAAGCTTTGCCGTGCATGGAACGGAGCATGGGTCGCGCGACGCGCTTGCTTCAGTGATTTCCAGCATCAAGGCACCCTATTCGATGTTTGTCAGCGAAGATGAGCAGGGACCGGTTTCGACCGTCATTTGCGTGCAGGACGGTGATCTTGCCGGTGTGCTTGACCTTGGCACCAGAGCCGACGTGCGGCGTCTCGGCCATGGTGCGACCGCGTTGGCGACGGCGCTGAAATGGGCCAAGTCGCACGGGGCACAGATGGCCTGGCTGCAAGTTGACTTGGAAAGCGACCCGGCTCTGGCGCTGTACCGCGACTTCGGCTTTGAGGAAATCTACCGCTACGTCTACCGCATCCGGAAGCCAATCCTATGAGCGGCGGGTTCAAGCTGTTGTTTGTCGTCGCCTGCGCGTTGGTGGATGCGGACGGGCGCGTGCTGATTTCGAGGCGGCCCCAAGGCAAATCGCTTGCCGGACTCTGGGAGTTTCCTGGCGGCAAACTGGAACCGGGCGAAACGCCGGAAGCCTGTCTTGTGCGCGAGTTGAACGAAGAGCTCGGCATTTTCACGAAAGTGGCCTGCCTTGCCCCGCTAACATTTGCCAGCCACGCTTACGAAGACTTTCATCTGTTCATGCCGCTCTACGTGTGCCGACGTTTTGAGGGCATTCCGCGCGGAATGGAGGGCCAGGAAATCAAATGGGTCCAGCCAAAAAAGCTGCGCGACTATCCCATGCCGGCTGCGGACGAGCCGCTGATTCCGGCTCTCATTGACCTGTTGTGACCGCGAATCGAAAAACAGCATTTCTGCAACAGCGTTAATCACTCATTTAAGCAACCGTGAGAAATTATCCGGAGTGGCAGTGGACGGGCCAATTCCTGGCGATGGGTTGTGGGTGATTTGAATGACACATTCAGACGACGAGTGGGACAGCATACAGGACACGCATGAACCCGGTTTGAAAGAGGCCGGATTGGGCGCTTTGCGCATAACGCTGCTGTTTGGCTCGGTCGCCGTGGCCTTTGCGCTGTTTTTGGTGCCAATCTTGAACCGCAATGACACTTTTTCATTCGGATCGCGCATTTCAGGCGAAAGCCTTGACCGCATGTCAACCGGCTCGATTTCCGATGGCAAGGCCTACGTGGTGCGAAAAAGCGTGTTGCAAAGTTCCCCCAACGCGATCTGCGTGATCCGCGGCAATGGCGGCAAGAGCGGTGATTGCTGACGTTCCTGATCGCAAAAATGCGACCTGTCCGATTCCGGATGCGTTAAGATTTGGCCGTTAATCTTAACGTGTAACCATTTAACCCTTGGGGGTTCGCCGTGTTTTTGAGATTTTTGGCAGACAAGTCCGGAGCGACCGCAATCGAATACGGTCTGATTGCATCGCTTATCGCGCTTGCCATCATCGGCGGGGTTGGCGGTCTTGCTGACAGCCTTGAATCGCTTTGGGGCGACAACAATTCAAAGATCGGTGCGGCTCTGCAATAATCAGCGCTCACGACTTCTTTTCGATCTCCTTCAGCATGGTTTCCATCGACGCGTTTGCCGAGCCCCGTTTTGAAGGCCTTTGCTGGTTTTCCGATGGTGCCCA
>JANMQE010000757.1:0-8085 GCA_031370195.1 Phyllobacteriaceae bacterium | reverse complement strand
TCTGCGCCTCGCCCACGCCAAGGGCCGTTACCTTGGCATGGACACAGAACTCATCACCCCTTCCGAAGCCAAGGCAATGTTCCCGCTAATGGATGAGAAGCACTTTGTTGGCGCGATGTGGGACCCGGTCGAAGGTCATCTCGACCCGTCCGGAACGACGCACGCCTATGCCAAGGCGGCGCAAAAGCTCGGCGCGGAAATTGTTTTGCGCAACCGCGTGATCGAACTGACGCAGGAGACCGACGGCACCTGGAATGTCGTCACCGAACAGGGAACCGTGAAAGCCGAGCACGTCGTCAACTGCGGCGGCCTGTGGGCGCGCGAGGTTGGCCGCATGGTTGGACTGGAGCTGCCACTGCTCGCCATGGAGCACATGTATCTTCTCACCGAAGACATGCCCGAAGTGATGGAGTACAACCAGTCCACCGGCAAGGAACTGATCGGCGTTATTGACTTCAAGGGCGAAATCTACACCCGTCAGGAGCGCAACGGCATCCTGCTTGGCACCTATGAAAAGGCCTGCAAACCTTGGTCGGAAAAGCAGACGCCATGGTCGTTCGGCCACGAACTCCTCCAGCCAGACCTCGACCGCATCTCCCCCTCTCTCGAAATCGGCTTCCGCCATTTCCCGGCACTTGAGAAGGTCGGCATCAAGCAGGTCATCAACGGGCCGTTCACCTTCGCGCCGGATGGCAACCCGCTGGTCGGTCCCGTGCCGGGCCTCACCAATTTCTGGGTCGCCTGCGCCGTCATGGCCGGGTTCTCACAGGGCGGCGGAGTTGGGTTGGCGCTGTCGGAATGGATGGTCAACGGCGATCCGGGCGCCGACATCTGGGGCATGGATGTGGCCCGCTATGGCGAATGGGCGACGCTGCGCTACACCAATGCAAAAGTGCGCGAGAACTACTCGCGCCGCTTCTCCATCCGCTTCCCCAACGAGGAACTCCCCGCCGCAAGGCCCCAGCAGACCACGCCGCTCTATGACGTGATGGTGCGCGACAACAATGCGGTGATGGGCGATAGCTGGGGCCTCGAAACCCCGTTGTGGTTTGCGCCCAAGGGGAAGGAAGCGAAAGACATCGTCTCCTTCCACCGCTCGAACGATTTCCCGGCCGTCGCCCGCGAAGTTAAACAAACGCGGGAGAGCGTCGGCGTCACAGAAACCTCGAACTTCGCCAAATATGAAGTGACGAGCGACGGCGCGGAGGCCTTCCTCAACCACCTCATGACCAACACCATGCCGAAGACCGGCCGCATCGTGCTAACGCCGATGCTGAACGACAACGGCAAGATCATAGGTGACTTCACTATTGCCAAACGCGCAAAAGGTTCGTTCCTGATCTGGGGGTCGATTGCGGCGCAGAAATATCACATGCGCTGGTTTGAGAAGCACCTTCCCAATGACGGCTCGGTCAATATCCGCCGCTTCGGCATCAATCTCGTTGGCCTGTCAATAGTCGGGCCGAACAGCCGCAAAGTGCTGCAAAAGCTAACGGATGCGGACTGCTTGAACGAAGCGTTCAAATTCATGGACATCCGCGAAATCGACGTCAACGGCGCGCCGGCCATCGTCAACCGCCTCACCTATGCGGGCGATCTCGGCTACGAACTGTGGATGGAGCCGGCCTACCAACGCAAAATCTACGAGGGCATCAAGGCGGCAGGCGAGGAATTCGGCATCGTCGATTTCGGCATGCGCGCGCTGCTGTCGATGCGCCTCGAAAAGAACTTCCCGACTTGGTTCCGTGAACTGCGCCCGATCTACAACGCCTTTGAAGGCGGCATGGAACGTTGGGTCAAGATGTCGAAGAACGACTTCATCGGCCGCGCTGCCGCTGCAAAACAGCTTGAAGAAGGCGGCGGCAAATTGCGGCGCGTGTCGTTCATTGTCGAAGCCGAAACCGCCGACGTCATGGGCGACGAGCCGATCTGGGCGAAGACCACGACGGATTACGGCATAGTCGACAAGCCGCACGGCTACGGCGCCCCGCGCTTTGACAAGACCGGCAAGGAAACCCCGCGTAACCCCGACACCGGAATGGAACGCGACGGCTGGCGCGTCGTCGGCTGGGTGACGTCAGGCGGATATGCACACTACGTCGAGCAATCGATGGCGCAGGGTTATGTGCCGAAGGAGCTTTCATCGGACGAAAGCGAGGGATTGTTCGAGATCGAGATATTGGGCGTCCGGCGCCAGGCGCGAATCACTATCGAGCCACCATTTGACCCAAGCGGAGCAAGAATGCGGGGTTAGACGCCGATTATTTCATTGAATATGCACGTGGAGGCTAAACAAAAATGGACGGGAAAAAAAGACGGTTGCAACCAGAATATGTAGTTTAACTCATAATATCAGACGCTTAACCACGTGCTTCCCTAGCGCCATGCGTGCATTTAACGAAAGCTTCGCTACTTTTACGAATTTCAACCTGCGAACTTTGGCGTAGACAAAAATGGTGATCAACCATCTGAGTCGAGAAAAGCCATGAAAATAATTAGCGATACTAGCAAGATGTCTGAAACCAACGTTCAGAAAAAAATCGACTTTCTTCAATATGCCTCTCGAATGCTCATCGAACTAACCAAGATATCAACAATTCACAACGTTCGCGAAGTGGAGTATTTCTTGTCCATGGCTGCGATAGAGGCAATCGATGCGTTGGATGAAACGAGTAAGCAGTTAAATGATAACCAACCAATGAAAGAATTCAACAAAGCTTATAGACAGTGAAATTGTTAACGATCACGCTGAATGGTTTGGGTCGCAAAAGTCGACCCGATCTTCTTCGTCGTTGCCAATTGCCAATGTTATTCAAGCGTTGATGTCCGGGCTGTCCAAGCGCAATACACCACATATTCTTGCTAAAGTCAGAGATGCAGCTTTGTCAGCCAATCGCTCTGTCGCGATGCGCCTTGACAAAACCATACCTAATCGAGCGGACGTACAAATGCCGGAGAAGAATTGACTGTGCCCGGTTGGGACCGGCATCAGATTGAACATTATCAAGTCGCTAGGCTTCCCCGCGAAACTGCGCAGTACCATATCGTTCCCATCGAGTTCGCATGCCAAACTGCTGAAGCACGAAAATGAGTTGAATTTCGTCGGCTTGGCCAAGCTCGTGGCGCAGATGCAGGGGAAGATTGATTTCTTGCACTATGTTTCAGAGTTGCTGATAGAAATCACAAGGAACGCGTCGGCACATAACTTGCGTCAATTGGAGTATTTTCTCTCCATGGCAGCGGCGGAATCGAGTGACGCGTTTGCTGATGCCCAGCAGCAACTGAAAAACACGCTCGAAACAAACGTCAAAGACTATGCGTAGCGCCAGTAAAATTGTTCACAATGGCGCTGAATGATTTTGGCTGCATGAACACCGCCCAGTCGCCGTCATCCGACGCGATGGCCGCCCTTATCCACGGGTCTATGTCCGGGCTGTCGAGCCCGACAACCCCGCATTTGCGCACCAGCGTCAAAAGCTTTGTCTCGTCCGGCAGCCGCTCGATTGCCATGCGTCTGGCCAAAACCATGCCGGCTCGCGTTGAAGTGCTGATGCCGGAGAAAAACTGGCTGTGGCCGGTCGGCACGGGCATCAGGTTGAACAGCATCAGATCGCCCGGCTTTTCTGTGAAGCTGGTCAGAATCATCACATGCCCGTCAAGTTCCCGTGCCAGACCGGAAAATCGTGAGATCGCCTTGAACTTTGTCGGCTCGGCAAGGCTGGAGGCGCAGATAATGCCGTCCACCCGCAGCCGCGCCCTGTTACGCGCTACAATAAACAGCCCGCGCAAACAATGCTGCCCCGCACCCGGAGAGGGCAGATAAAAGTAGTACCGACCGTCGCGAATATGATCCTGCAGCGTGTCGAAGGCTGCGTTCAGCCGGTCAAACAACGGGTCTGCGCCGTCACTGCGCACGCTGTCGTTGGCGCGCTCTTTGAACAACACAGCCTCGGAAATCTTGAAATACCTGGCGATTTTGCTCAAGTTTTGCTCACTCGGCAGCGTCTCGCCCGAAATATACCGGTTAAACTGCTGACGGTTTATCGCCGTCTGCCGGCAAATATGGGCAATCGACGGCGCAGTTTTGATCAAACCCTTGAGGTTTGCAGAAAATATCTTTCGTATCTCAGACATTTTGTTCCAGCTTGACGCGCCATGATCTGGAAGAGACGTGCCACAAATACTTGCAGCGGCTTTCTCGATCCCTCATCTGCAACTAATAACGTTCCACATATCAAAATGTTCCCGATCGGGTTGCACAAAATAAGCGTGGATTTGCATCGCTCGTTGAAAGGTCGCCATCCCGCTCAATTAAAACAGGCGATGCACGCGCACACGAAAACATCGCTGCGGTGAGAACAGAATATCCGGCTTGTTTACCTTGAGGTCATCTGGCAGCGTTCAGTTGTTAAGCGCCATTTCCCGCTCTTCACGCGCTTCATTCAAGGCCGTCGGACACTCCTCGCCCAAAAACTTCCAATTGGTCACGTTGAGGTTCTTTTCACACAGCGCCATCTGGCCACCGTTCGCGGTCTTGATGCAGGCGGTTTTGCCCTCAACAACCTTGACACCACGGTTAAGGCAAATGCAGTCAGCGAGAACAGGGTGCGCCATCGACAGGCCCAGCAGAGCCGAAACCGCAAGCAAATGAACGATGCGCATGCTGCCTCCTGTCACGCCCGAGCGTCTGCGGACATGTCGATATGATGCGCCGGTTGATGGAATTGTCAATCAGGGCGGGTCAGGCTCTCAGTGCCGCGCAGTGATGAACGGCAGCCCCTTGCGCCGCGTGGTCCAGCCGACAACTGCTAGCCCCTTCGCCGCTGGTTCATGCTCCAGCGCCAGCGCCCAGGTTTTGCAATCCACCGCCGCAACATCCGCCTCGCCGCTTGCCACCATCCGGACCGAATTGCGATGCCCGCCGGAGATTATGCGCTGCGAAAAGATATCAAGGCTCAAACCGTCGGCCACCAAATCGCGCTCCAGCGCCAAATAGCCGGACATCGAGTCAGCAACATTGTAGGCGAGCCGAAGGCCGCTCAGCAGGTCTTGGAGCGAGGCGCCCCCCTCACTTTCAGACCTGCGCATTACAATCGCACTCGAATACAGCTCCCCATCACCGCCTTCAATTCCCGAATAATCATCCTGCCCCACCAGTTGCACCGCATCGCCCAGCCAAAGCTCGAGCGGCCCCCAACAGGTCTGTGAAAACAGCAGACGCGGATGATGCCAAAGCGTCTCGAAGTCAAACTCGTGCGGCGGCAATGTCGCCGGGTCTTTGGCGGTCAACTTGCCCGAAGCATCCCATATCCCGCCCGGCACAGCAGGCAAATCAGCATTGCAGCGCGACAGCTCTTCGGGCGCATCAATGCCGCGCGCCTGCAACGCATCGCGCAGCACCGCCCATTCAGCGTCAACCTCGCCGCGCCGCTCCGGCCAGTCATACATCGGCAGCGCGGCAACCAGCGGTCCCTCGGGCAGCGGCAAAGCCGCAAGCGTCGCGGTTATCGCCTTGACGTCAATCAAGGTCGCGCCCGAGCGCCGGATGCACAACCGGCTCCTTGGCCTTGATGAGATGTGCCTTGGCCAATGCCCAATAATTCGGGAACCAGTAGCCATTGTTCAGCGCAATCCACTCGGCACGCCGCTCGGCAAAAAGGTGCGGCAGCCGGTACCAAGGCGCGGTCGGCAATTTGTGATGCACAAGGTGCAGATTGTTGTTGAGGAACAGAAACGCCAGCGGCGAGCGTTCGACAATGATCGTCCGCCCCTCCGGCAACTCATGCCACTGATGCTCGGCGTAAGTCCGGATCGCAATGATTGACTGGCCGATCCAGCACGGCACAAGAACATAAAGCCACAGCGGCATGGACAACGCAAAATGCACAATCGCAATGACAATCGCCGCACCGCCAAAATGCCTCGCCCAAGCATTTATAACATGCCGGTCGCCCTTCAAAGCTGACTTGATATCCATCGCGATCAGCCCGAACGAGCCCAAAAGCGGATTGAGAACGACGCGCCCGGCAAGCGTGTTGTTGATCCTCAGCACGGCCTTGAACCAGCGAGGCATCGTCTCGTGTGCCCACACGGATTTGTAGTAGCTTTCCGGATCGTCAAACGGGTCGGTCAGCCGCTCATCGCCATGATGCTGCAAATGCAGTTTCTTGAACCGCCGGTAAGGCCAGACCAGCCCGAGCGGCAGCGCGACCAGAAGTTCATTGAGAGTGCCGTTCCGCGTCGGATGTCCGTGCAGACATTCATGCACCAGTGAGGAATGCAGCGCGACGAGGATTCCCATAAAGACAAGCGCCAAAGCCGGATACGCGGGCCACAGCCAATACCCTGCCGCGGCCCAAAGCGTGTAAGTGGCCGCGATCAACAGGACCGTCGGCCACTCCACCCGTCCCGGGTTCGCCCGCATCGACATGTCCCGCGCAAAACGCTGCGCGTCACCCCGCTGCCCCATCCAAATCACCCCATGATTCCAACCCCTTGGCAGAATGTCAGCATGTGGCGGGAGGCACAACGTGACAATGCGCACAAAATGCGGTATTTGCGCTATGAACATGCCATTTGTTGCGCTTGGTAAACAAAATTTGCAATGGAGATGCAAGGTGGCAAAAGCAAAAAGTTATAAAGGCGGCTGCCTCTGCGGCAACATCCGGTTTGTCGCCAATGGCCCCGCGTTGAAGCCCCATACCTGCTCCTGCAAACAGTGCCAGCGCCATTCCGGCGGATTGACGGTTGCGTGGGTGGAATTTCCCGCGACGCAGGTAACCTGGAACGGTCCGGGCGGCGCGCCTGCAACCTATCGTTCTTCCGAATATTCAAGCCGCGCCTTCTGCCCCTGGTGCGGCAGCACCTTGGGTGCCATTGACGATGGACCGGTGATTGCCCTGATGCTGGGCGGATTTGATTCAAACCACAAGAAAGAACTGGCGCCGCAGTACCACTCTTACACCACCTGTCGGCCCAAGTGGTGGAAGCCGACGATTGCAACAGTGAGCGCCTGAGATGGACAAGCGCGACATTTCCAATGAGTTCCGCAAGCGCCTTGCCATTCTGGTCGAACGTTCCGGCGTAAACCACTCCGCTTTTGCCGCCCGCTCAGGGATCGACCGCTCGGCCTTGTCACAGCTCCTGTCCGGCGCGTCTGCCCGCCTGCCCCGCTCGGAAACGCTCGCTGCCATCACCGCAATGAACGGCGTGACGATAGACTGGCTGCTCGGTCTCACGGCCCGCGAAGGCCAGACCGGCGAACTGCGCGCCGCACTTGAAATCGGCGAAGGCGCGGATGAGCCCGAACAGACCCTGCTCACCCGCTGGCATGAGGAGGCAGCCGGAACCAAAATCCGCTACGTACCCGCCACCCTGCCCGATCAACTGAAGACCCCGGCCCTGATCGCGTTCGAAGCACGGCACGCCGGGCGCACCGCCATCTCGCGGCAGGGCGACGCGGACCTGCGCCTCGCCTGGAACCGCCGCCCCGACACCGACATGGAAGTCTGCATGCCGCGCCAGACGCTCGAACAGCTTGCCCAAGGCCGCGACCAGTTCGCCGGTCTCAGCCAACCCGCCCGCCGCGAGCAACTGGACCATATGGCAACGCTGCTGGACGAACTCTACCCGTCCTTCCGCCTCTACCTCTACGACGCCCGCACCCGCTATTCCGCGCCCTACACAGTCTTCGGCTCCACCCGCGCCGCAGTCTACATGGGCGGGCTGTATCTGGTGCTTAATGCGGTAGACCCGGTGCGAACACTGATGCGGCACTTCGACGGGCTGGTCAGGGGCGCAAATGTGCAAGCCAATGACGTGGCGACGTGGGTGCGTGGGCTCTAGCCCGCCCGGCATTCAGGGTGCCACGCGGGTCAATATTAAGATAAGCATCTAACTATCTGCTTTTGTTAATAATCTTCAACATTTCGCGTTGCACCAAGCCAAACAGTTGCCAACGTAAGGCGGAGCGCCGATCTCCCCCTCGCGGCAGGGCTATCGCATATGGGATTTTAGGTGATTTCCCGCACGGCTCCGTCTTTCCGGGGCCGCGCAGCGGAACCCGGAATCCAGAGCGCTGAGGTG
>JANMQE010000729.1:0-3061 GCA_031370195.1 Phyllobacteriaceae bacterium | reverse complement strand
GTCAGTTTTTCAGCAACGAACTTCGCTGTCTCATGCACTTCAAACAGGGTTTCCGGGTGACGGTGCAGATGACGGCGCCAGCCTGTCACCTCTTCCTGCATTGCGACGGCACTGTTCAAAAGCGGCATTGCGGTCCCTGTTCAAAGATTTCCGTGACTGCATCTTTGTGCACTCTGCCATTTGCCTGCCACATACGCTAGATAGCCACTCGGCGTCGCGGCGTGAAGCCGTGACAGCAAACAATCGGACAGCGTGGCGGCATGATGCGGATATCCGGCTCACAATCATTGAAAATCGCGTGCGCTTTGCTCTTCGGCCTGATGCTGTCGCTACAGCCCGGCACTGCGCGTGCCAGTGCGTCCATCCTTGTCGACGTGAAGACCGGCGCGGTGTTATCGCAAGAGAATGCCTTTCAGCGCTGGTATCCTGCGTCTCTCACAAAGCTTATGACCGCCTACATTGCCTTCAGTGCCATAAGATCCGGCAAACTCACGCCTCACTCTCCGGTCGTCATCAGCGCCAATGCTGCCAAACAGCCGCCAGGCAAGATGGGTTACAAGCCCGGCAACCGGCTCACACTCGACAATGCATTGAAGATCATGCTGGTCAAATCGGCGAATGATATTGCGGTGGCTGTCGGCGAAGCTGCGGGCGGCGCGAACTACCCTGACGCGATGAACGCTGCGTCCACAAAGCTCGGCATGAGCGGCTCGCACTTCGTCAACGCCAACGGGCTGCATTCGCCGCAGAATTACTCGACGGCGCGGGATCTGGCAATATTGACGCGGGCGCTGCGGTCGGAGTTTCCGGAGTTTGCCTCCTATTTCAGCATTGAAGCCATCAAATATGGCGATCAAATCGAGCGCAATTACAACATTTTGCTCGGACGGTTTGCAGGCGCGGACGGGATGAAAACCGGATTTGTCTGCGCGTCAGGCTTCAATCTGGTCGGTGCTGCCACGCGTGACGGGCGGACATTGGTTGCCGTTGTTCTCGGCGAGAAGAGCCAGGTTGGCCGCGCTGAAAAAGCGGCGGAGTTGTTGGCGGCAGGGTTTGCAAAGCCGGATGGGACCGTGACTCTGGCGACGCTTCAGCCCCCCTCAGGCGAGGAAGCAAAGCCCGCCACCGACATGCGCAAACAGGTCTGCACAGAGGCGGCTGCCGCTGACCGCTGGGATGGCCGCGACATTGACGGGCGCGTGACGTTCTCAACGCCGGAGCTGCGAGCCATGGAGCGTGATCCGGTGGCAGTTCTCGTCGGACTGATGCCGGCCACGTCCGCTGACGGGTGGCCGCTGATTGTCCCGGTGCCGAAGCCGCGCCCGGAGTTCACGCCGGCTGCCGCGGCTCCGCTTGAGGGTGCGGAACTTCGCAAGAGCGTGCCGGCAGCGGCGCAGATCAAACCGAAGACACAATGAGCGAGAACCGGTTCCCCATTCCCGTCACGGTGCTGACCGGCTTTCTTGGCACGGGCAAGACAACGCTGTTGAACCGCCTGCTGAAGGACCCGGCGCTGGCCGACACTGCTGTAATCATCAATGAGTTCGGCGATGTCGGCCTTGATCATCTGCTTGTCGAGCAATCCGACGAGGGCATCATTGAATTGTCCGATGGTTGTCTCTGCTGCACCGTGCGCGGGGCGCTGATCGATACGATGTCCATGCTGGTCGAGAAGGTCCAGACCGGCAAGATCGTCCGCCTTGCCCGTGTCATCGTCGAGACCACCGGCCTTGCTGATCCGGCCCCCGTGTTGCAGTCCATCATGGGGCATCCGGTGATGGTTCAGGCCTTCCGGCTTGATGGAGTGTTGACTACGGTCGATGCGGTCAACGGCAGTTCGACGCTTGATGCCCATATGGAGGCGGTCAAGCAGGTCGCGATGGCTGACCGGATCGTGTTGACGAAGACTGATATGCCGGAAGCCGCAGCAGGGCTGGGTGAATTGAAGGCGCGTCTGCGCCACCTCAATCCGGCTGCGCCGCAAATGGATGGCGGGATGGGTGAAGCAGGTGTCGCCGCGTTGTTTGATTGCGGGCTCTACAATCCAGTCACCAAGACAACGGACGTTGAGCGTTGGCTCAATGAAGAGGCCTACCGCGACCGCGAGGCCGAGCGGCACGCTATTGAGGGCCACCACCATCATCACCACGATGATCATGGCCACAATCACCATCATCATGACGTCAACCGCCATGACCGGTCGATCAACGCCTTTACATTGATCCATGACCGGCCAATTCCTTATGCCAGCGTCGACATGTTTTTCGATCTGCTGCGCGCCACGCAGGGCGAACAGCTCTTGCGCATGAAGGGCATCATCCAGCTTGCCGATGATCCGTCGCGACCGCTGGTCATCCACGGTGTTCAGAAAATCCTGCATCCGCCGGTCAAGCTGAATGCGTGGCCGAACGCCGATCACCGCACGCGCATCGTGATTATTGCCAAGGACATTCCGGAACCTTACGTGCGCGATCTGTTCGCCGCGTTTACCGGAAGACCGCAGACGGACACTGCGGATGCTGAGGCTTTGTCGGACAATCCGCTGGCCATTGCAGGGTTCAAGGGGTGATTCTGCGCTCCTGGAGCATTATGACTTTAGACGGAACCACACGCCGCTGAGGGACTTTGTGGCAAGACCCAAATCCTTGTTTCAAGACCCAAGTCCTTTTTGCAAGACCCAAATCCTTGTTTCAAGACCAAGAAAATACCCGCTGGGCGATGACGAAAATTTGGCATGGTGCGTGACTCGCCTACACCTGTCTTGCGCAGCAAGGCAGGTGTAGGAGAGTCAAAAAGCCGTGCGAACACATGGCGCGCCGCTCCACCAACACAGCCGCCATGCCTACCCTGAGTGCCAAGCCTTGCATCTATCCACACATCAATCCCGCCCAACCCATTGAAATCCCTGACTCCGCAACATTTTTCAGCCAAATCTATCCACCATCCCGAACAGTGCGGCATAATTGCCTCGCGTGTTCCTTCGGGAAGGTCAGGCCGGTCCATCCGGTTTGATGCGAAGGAGCTGGCTTCGGTGGGGGTGGCCTAATGGAACCATCCTCTC
>JANMQE010000701.1:0-2096 GCA_031370195.1 Phyllobacteriaceae bacterium | reverse complement strand
CATGCCGCCAGCGTCGGCCAGCATATGCTCGAGTTTCACGTCCGGATATTTTGCCTTGTGTGTCGCCGTCACGACTTCATTCCACAACACGCCCGACTTCATCACATTGCGCTTTTCCATCGAGCAGACACGATTGCCGCGGGTGCGTGCCAGCTCAAACGCCACCGAAGAAATGCGTTCGATTTCGTAAGTGTCATAGACCTGCGTATCAATGCCGCGCTTCTGGCCATTGCCGAGATCAATGATCTCCTTCGGCTCGCCAAAATACACACCGCCGGTCAATTCGCGCACGATCAGTATGTCGAGCCCTTCAACCACTTCCGGCTTCAACGACGAGGAGGCCGCCAGCGCCGGATAACAGATCGCCGGGCGCAAATTGGCAAACAGTTCCATGTCCTTGCGAAGGCGCAAAAGCCCGGCCTCCGGGCGCACCTCGTACGGCACCTTGTCCCACTTAGGCCCGCCGACCGCGCCAAACAGCACAGCGTCCGCCGCCATCGCCTTGGCCATGTCGCCTTCAGAAATCGCAACGCCATGCGCATCAAATGCAGAACCGCCAACCAGTCCCTCATCCGTCACAAAACCTGCATCCATGGCCTCATTCATGTAGGCAATGATGTGGCGAACCTCGCCCATGGCTTCCGGGCCGATGCCGTCGCCGGGCAGGAGGAAGAGGCTGCGCTGTGTCATGGACATACTCTCAAGATGGAGACTGGAAAATGTGCCGGTTCAATAAGTGTCCGAACCGGATTTGGCAACAGTGACTATCCACCCGCCCGCAGCGCCGTCACTTCAATTTCAATCTTCATTTCCGGACGGATCAAACCGCAGACAACCATCGTCGAGGCGGGACGGACGTCGCCAAAAATTTGGCCAAGTATGGGAAACACAAGATCGGCGTAAGTAGCATCGGTGACGTAATAATTGGCCCGCACGACATCGCTCCAGCCAAAACCTCCCTCTTCAAGCGCCTTGGCAATCGTCACCAGGCAGTTGCGCGTCTGGTCCTCGACGCTTTCGGGCATGATCATCGTCGCGTAGTCATAGCCGGTCGTGCCGGAGACAAAACACCAGTTGCCCTGCACCAAGGCGCGGGAATAACCGGCGGTGCGTTCAAACGGCGAGCCGGTTGAGATGAGCTTGCGTGTCACGGCGCGATCGACGCCTCCCAAGCCTTCTTCAGCGGCTCTGGCCAACTGGCAATATCGGCAGGCCATGTCGTTGAATTCTCGTCTGAGTATTTCATCGCCGCAAACACTTGGCTTTTCTCAAGGTCGAGCCCGAGAAACCCGTTGGCTGCCCCACAAGCATGCGCTTGGCAACCGGGTGCCGCTACATATCTCTGTTCGATAATCTCCGGTGGCCCGGCGACGCCCAAAAGCAAAACCAGCTCGTCGAATTTGTCGCCCGTCAGCGATTGCGCGGCCAAGTAGACATCGGCATTCTCCAGTAACGCGTATGGGTGGTCGGCAATGGAAACAACAAGGTTCTCCCAGCTGGAGCCTTCCCGCGGCGCATACGAGATTTCCCCGGCAACGGTCAAACCTGTCTCCGGAGTCCATTTCTGCAGCTTCTTTTTCGCACCGGGCACGAGATATGGCACGAACAGAATTTCGTCCGGCGAGACGGCCGCCGACGGCGCGCCACACTCCTCGCCGACAATGTCAACCTTGGCGTCAACCGAACCCTCAGGCTGCGTGATGATCAATGTTGCAGGCCCGCAGGCATTGCCGCCGGGGCCGCCCAGCACCAGCGCAACGTTTGTTTCGCTGACTTTCACCAACCGGTCGAACCGCACAGAATAGTTGCGGTAGATTTCCTGGCCATTGAACGTGACGGCAATTTCGTCATCTTCACCGCGCGCAAATGAAATCTCACCATCGCCGAATGGCACAGGCTCTGGAATGTCTTCCTGCGCTACAGCGGCAAACGAAAGCACACAAGCCGCAAGAACCGGAATCATCCGTATCGGTCCGCTCCAAACAACGGGAGGTGACAACAAAAGGCCAAACGCCACTGCCTCAAATCGCTTCGGGACAAACGGCGTCATCAGTCTCAAGCCCAAGGCCTCGTTGATGCCGCCAATTTTTCATAGG
>JANMQE010000700.1:0-5626 GCA_031370195.1 Phyllobacteriaceae bacterium | reverse complement strand
CAGGTTCCGGTCATCTTCGCGCAGGTGAAACACCCCCGCGCCGCCATTGCCATAGAGCGGCTTCAATATGATGTCGCCGTGCTCCTTGCGGAAGACCTTGATCTCCTCAACGTCCTTGGTGATCAGCGTCGCCGGCATCAGGTCCGGAAACTCGGTGACGAAAATCTTCTCCGGACAGTTGCGCACATGGAACGGGTCGTTGACCACAAGGGTCTTGGGATGGATGCGCTCCAGAAGATGCGTCGTGGTGATGTAATTCATGTCGAACGGCGGGTCCTGGCGCAAGAGCACCACATCCATCTCGCTCATGTCGGTGCGCACATGCTCGCCGAGGTCAAAATGATTGCCCTTCTCGTCGCGCACCCGCATTTCTTCGACGCGCGCAAACACTTGGGTGCCCAGAAGCGCCAGCCGGTCCGGCGTGTAGTGATAAAGCTGGTGCCCGCGCCGCTGCGCCTCAAGTGACAGGGCAAACGAGGTATCACCGGCAATGTTGACGGTACGGACATGGTCCATCTGGACCGCGATTTTCAGGCTCATGAGAAGGTTTCCGGCAGCATGTTCGGGGATGGGAAGATGGTTGGCTTCGGTTCCGAATGCAAGCTGCGCTTTGCACACAAGTTTGAAACCATTCTGCAAGGCTTGTGTGCCATGGTGGGAAAAGTTGCGCGCGGTTGCAGGCCGCCATCGGAAATCTGGCGGGGGTCAATGGACGACAATTTCTCATTCCAGCGCGAAAGCGATGCTGCGGCCACCGACGCCAAGACCGGCCTTGCCAATCGCAGGCGATTTTTTGACAAGGTCGAAAAGCTGCTGGCAGACCGCGCCGATGATCCGGTCCCGTTCGCTGTTGCCCGTGTCGGGCTCGATGGTTTCAAGCCGGTAAACGATCTCTATGGCCGCGCCGCTGGAGACAGCATTTTGCAGCAGGTCGGCATGCGCCTGCGTGCTGCTGTTGAGGGCAATGGTCTGGTTGCCCGCTATTCCGGCGATGAGTTTGCCGTGTTGTATCCCATGATTTTTCGCCCCGAAGACGCCAAAGCGCACGGCGAAATGCTGTCGGAAATTCTGGCGGCCCCTTATGATCTTGGCGAGCGCACGGCGCGCCTTTCGGCCTCGGTCGGCCTTGCTCTGTTTGAAGACGCCGATGAGACCGTGCACGACATTCTGCACAAGGCAGACTCGGCTCTCTACCACGCCCGCCGCCGGGGCGCAGGTCGCACGCTGGTCCATTCGCGCGAGATGGAAGAAGCCGCCAAACGCCTGACTCGCATCGAGCAGGCGCTGCGCCGCGCGGTCTCGGCCGAAGAGGTCGAAGCCTATTTCCAGCCAATCGTTGATCTGAAGACCAGCGAGACGGTCGGCTTTGAATGCCTTGCCCGCTGGACCGACGCTGATCTGGGCTTCGTCTCGCCTGCCGTGTTCATACCGATTGCCGAAGAAACCGGCATCATCGTGCCGCTCACCCAGCTTCTGTTGCGCAAGGCGACCATGGCTGCCGGCGGCTGGCCTGCCCACATGTTCCTGTCGTTCAACCTGTCGCCCGTGCAGCTTTCTGACCCGAACACCGGCAAGACGGTTCTCGCCATCCTCAAGAAAACCGGCTTTGATCCGCGCCGTCTCGAAATCGAGATCACCGAAACCGGCGTCATGTCAGACCCGACGACTGCAGAGGCCATTGTGGAGGATCTGCGCAGTGCAGGCGTGCGCGTTTCGCTTGATGATTTCGGCACCGGCCAGTCGTCGCTCGGACGCCTGCGTGAGTTCAAGTTTGACAAGCTGAAGATCGACCGCGCCTTTGTTTCGTCCATCCTCAACGACCGGCCATCCGAGCATATCATCAAGGCGATTCTCGCGATGTGCGAAGGCCTCGGCATCGCGACCATTGCAGAGGGCATCGAAGAGCAGGGCCAGGCCGACAGGCTGATCCAGTTCGGCTGCACCGGCGGGCAGGGCTATCTGTTCGGCAGACCGGTCGATGCCGACGCAACACTCGGCTATCTCAACGACGCCTACCGTGGAGCCTCGCGGGCGGCAGCGGTCTAAGTGCCACAAAAGGTCTTCGTGACCCGCTCGTCAGGCGTTGGCGGCGTCTGATAATCGATATTGTCCGGCTGGTCTTCGAACGGCTTTGCCAGCACATCAACCAGCACGTTGAAGGGTGCAAAGTCGCCATGATCCTCAGCCGCGCGGATGGCCTGTTCAATCCGGTGGTTGCGCGGAATATAGGCCGAATTTACTGCTCGCATGGCAGTATGCGCCGACGCTGTGCCCGTTCCTTCATTCGTCAGCCGATTGCGCCAGCCCATCAGCCAATCCGTCGTTGCTTGTGTTTCGGCAAAGAGGGCAAGGAGTGTTTCATCACTATCCGCATTCGAGAGCGCCCTGAACGCCACAGTGTAGTCAACCGTTCCAAGCTGCATCAGATCAAGCAGATGCTTGATAAGCCCGGCATCGCCATCCTGCGTGGTTCTCAGCCCAAGCTTGGCGCGCATCGCCGCCATCCGGTGGCCTTCAAACCGCGCCGGAAACGTCTCCAGCACTTCTGTCACCAGCCGCACTGCTGCATCCTGATTGGCATCAATCAACGGCACGAGCGTCTCGGCCAGCCGCGCCAGATTCCATTGCGCGATCAGCGGCTGGTTGGAAAACGCGTAGCGCCCGTTCTGGTCAATCGAAGAGAACAGCGCGTCCGGATCATAATGGTCAATGAACGCGCATGGCCCGAAATCAATCGTCTCACCGGAAACGGCCATGTTGTCGGTGTTCATCACGCCGTGCACAAAGCCGATGGCTGTCCACTTGGCCATCAACTGCGCCTGCCGCTCCAGCACCGCCTCGAACAGTGCCAGATATGGCCGCTCCGCTTGCGAACACGCCGGATAATGCCGCGCAATCGTATAATCTGCCAGCCGCCTGACCGAACCCATGTCGCCGCGCGAGGCGAAAAACTGGAACGTCCCGACACGGATATGGCTTGAAGCAACGCGTGTGAACACACCGCCGGGCTTGGTGGTCTCGCGGTAAACCTCATCGCCCGTCAGCACAGCGGCCAGCGCCCTCGTGGCAGGAATGCCGATAGCATGCATGAACTCCGACACGATGTATTCGCGTAGCACCGGCCCCAGCGCCGCCCGCCCGTCGCCGCTACGTGAAAAGGGCGTGCGCCCCGGACCCTTCAGTTGTATATCGCGGCGTTTTCCATTGCGGTCCATGACCTCGCCCAGCAAGATCGCCCGCCCGTCACCAAGCTGCGGCGAGAAATGGCCGAACTGGTGCCCGGCGTAGGCCATCGCCAGCGGCTGCGCATGCAAAGGAATCTGATTGCCCGAAAAAATCGCTGCAAGTTCTGCTTCACTCAGCGCCGACACATCAAGGCCAAGCTCAGCCGCCAGCGCATGATTTAACCGGATCAGTTTCGGGTCAGATGAATGAGAGGGCAGGGCCTTCAGCCAAAGCCCGTCAAGCTCGCGCGCATAGCTGTTGTCGAAAGGAAATGCAGTCATGACAGCTATCTGGGCCATTGTGCTGACGGATTCAAGTTTCCGGTTCCCCGTCTGCATAAACGCCGGCCATTGCCGCTTGACAAGCATCGCTGCCAAAGGGTCATGTCGCAGGCAAGAAAGTCAAAAATCGGGATCATTGACGCATGAGCGAAACCGCCTGCATCGCTGTGGATTGGGGCACAAGCCGCATGCGGCTTTGGGTGCTGGCGCGTGACGGCAGCATCGTCGATTCGCGCCGTTCTGATGAGGGCCTTGAAGGCGCGCGCGATGCAGGGTTCGAAACCATCCTCAACCGCCACCTGTCGGCACTTTCGATTGCCGCTGATGTCCCCGTCGTCATTTGCGGCATGGCCGGCTCGCGCCAGGGCTGGATCGAAGCGCCCTATGCCGACGCGCCTGCCCCGCTCGACAGCATCGTTGGCAAAGCCGTGCAAGTGCCCGGCATCGACCGCGATGTGCGCATACTGCCGGGCGTCTGCCAGCGCTTGGCTGGCGAGCCGAACGTCATGCGCGGCGAGGAAACGCAGCTTCTCGGCCTTGGTCCGCAGAAGGGCCGCCAACTCGTCTGCATGCCCGGCACGCATTCAAAATGGGTCGAGGTTGAAGACGCCCGCATCGGCCATTTCGCAACGTTCCTGACCGGCGAACTGTTTGCCCTGTTCTCAAAACAATCAATCCTGCGCCATTCGATCACCGGTGATACCAGCTTCACTGCTGACTCGGTCGCCTTCGCAAATGCCTGCGCTGCCATGGTGCAGTCGCCGCAGGATTTGGTGAAGCGCCTGTTCTCCATCCGCGCCGCCAGCCTGCTCGAGGGCACCGGCCCCGCAGACAGTGCCGCCACCCTGTCCGGCCTTTTGATCGGCGCGGAAATCGGCGTCGCCAAACTGACCTATGGAACCCTTGATTCCGTCACACTTGTCGGCTCCGGCTTCCTCGGCGGCCTCTACGAAACTGCGCTTACGCTCGCCGGTTTCAAATACACACTTGCCGATGGCGAAGCGCTGGTCCGCGACGGCCTTTTGTCTGCCGCCCGCAGCTTTTGGCCCTCCCGTTTTGATGTCAGGAAAACCACATGACCAACTGGCCCCATCTGAAACGCGGTCTCGTCGCCATCCTGCGCGGCGTCAAACCGGATGAAATCGCCGCCATCGGCGATGGTCTGGTCGATGCAGGGTTTGAAGCCATCGAAATCCCGCTCAATTCTCCCGATCCTTTCCGGTCAATTGAAACGCTCGCCAAGCGCGTTCCGGCAGGTGTGCTTGCCGGTGCAGGCACCGTGTTGACCCCCGCTGATGCGCAGCGCCTGTATGACGCCGGTGGCCGGTTGATGGTCACGCCAAACGTCGATCCTGACGTGATCCAAAAGTCTGTCGCGCTCGGCATGGTCTCCATGACCGGCGTCTTCACCGCCACGGAAGCGCTTCTGGCCCTCAAGTCCGGCGCATCGGCGCTGAAGTTTTTCCCGGCGAGTGCCCTTGGCCCCGCAGGTGTCAATGCCATACAGGCGATCCTGCCCAAGGGCACGGTCGTCGGAGCGGTTGGCGGTGTCGGTGATGCGGACTTTGCCGCATGGATGAAGATCGGCGTCAACGCGTTCGGCCTCGGCTCCAGCCTTTACAAGCCCGGCGCATCTGCGGCCGAAGTGAGTGAGAAAGCCCGCCGCGCGGTTGCAGCCTATGATGCCGCCATGTCCTCGTGAGGAGAGCCCATGACTGTCTCCACCCTGTCAGAACACTCCTGCCATCTCGGCGAAGGCCCGTCCTTCGAGCCGTCCACCGGTACGCTGCGGTGGTTCGATATTCTTGGCAAGCAGATGCACGGCTTGCAGATATCCAAAGGCCACAAAACCGCGATCAACCTGCCGGTGATGGCAAGCGCCATATTCCACGTTGACGATGACCGCGACCTCATCCTCACCGAGCGCGGCTTCTATGTCCGCTTCCACGCCTCTTCAGTCATGTCGCTGGCCATCCCGGTCGAGGACGACAATCCCGCCACCCGCTCCAACGACGCCCGCGCCCATCCGTGCGGTGCTGTCTGGTTCGGCACCATGAGCAGAAATGCCGAACTTGGCGCCGGCGCGATCTACCATTTGTTCAAGGGCAAGGTGACAAAAC
>JANMQE010000681.1:0-3462 GCA_031370195.1 Phyllobacteriaceae bacterium | reverse complement strand
TCGATCACTTCAACCGCCATGCCCGAGACATCGAACGTGCCAACCCTGTCGAGATCAATGTCGCTCGTGTTCATTGTCAAATACTGGTCGATGACCTTGCTGCGGGCAAAGATCGCATCAGTGATCTTTTCGGGAGCAGGTCCGCCATTGCCGGTGTTGTATTTGATGCCGAAGTCTTCCGTCGGTCCGCCCGGATTGTGGCTGGCTGACAGGATCAGCCCGCCAAACGCCTTGTATTTGCGGATAACATGGGATGCGGCTGGTGTCGACAAGATGCCGCCCTGTCCGGTCATAACCTTGCCAAACCCGTTGGCCGCCGCCATGCGGATGGCGATCTGGATGACTTCGCGGTTGTAGTAGCGCCCGTCGCCGCCAATTACCAGAATCTTGCCCTTGAAGCCTTCCAGGCTGTCAAACACCGACTGGATAAAATTCTCGACATAGTTCTTCTGCTGAAAATGCGGGACTTTCTTGCGCAGGCCCGACGTGCCGGGCTTCTGGTCGAGGTAGGGCGTGGTGGCGACGGAGACGATCATCGGGCTTCGCTCTTCAAAAGGTTTGGCTCTTCAACAGGTTTTGGTAGAGGCGCGTATAGGCTTTGGCGCTGCGCTCCCACGACACGTCGCTCTTCATGCCGCTCTGCTGCATGGCGCTCCATGTGGCATGGTCATCCCAAAGTGCGAATGTGCGGCCAATCACGTCATTGAGCGTGCCTGTGTCAACCGGCGCGAACTGCAGGCCGGTGGCAACACCGAGCGACAGTGCGGCGTCATTGGCGTCAATCACCGTGTCGGCAAGCCCGCCTGTGCGCGCCACGACCGGAATGCAGCCATAGCGCACGGCGTAAAGCTGCGTCAGGCCGCAGGGCTCGAATCGCGACGGGATAAGAATCGCATCGCCGCCCGCCTGCATCAAATGGGACAGCGCCTCGTCGTAGCCGATCATGACCCCGACCTTGCCCTTGTGCCGGTTGGCAGCGGCGTGAAGCTGGCCTTCGATCGCAGCATCGCCCGAGCCAAGCACGGCAAGCGACCCGCCCATCGACACGATTGTATCAGCAGCGGCGGCGAGCAGATCAAGGCCCTTTTGCCAGGTCAACCGGCTGATGACGATGAACAGAGGGCCTTTTGATGCGGTCAAACCAAACCGTTCATTGAGCGCGTCGCGGTTAGCCGCACGATCCTTCATCGTTTTGGCGGAAAAATTCTTCGCTATGTCTTTGTCTGTCGCCGGATCCCAGACGTCAACGTCGATCCCATTGACAATGCCGTGAACGCTTGATGTCCGTGCGTTGAGCAGTCCGTCCAACCCCATGCCGAATTCAGCGGTGCGTATTTCGCGGGCATAAGTCGGACTGACCGTGGTCACAGCCCAAGCGGACTGCAGCCCGGATTTCAGAAACCCGACGCCGCCGTAATACTCCACTCCATCAACGCCATAGGCATAATAGGGAAAGCCGAGCGCCGGAAAGATATCCGCGCCATAGCGGCCTTGGAAGGCCAGATTGTGCACGGTTATGACTGACGGCGTCGCATGCGCAGCCCCGAATTTCATATACGCCGGAACCAGCCCCGCCTGCCAGTCATGGGCATGGACAACATCCGGTGTCCAGGAGTCAACCGCACCCTCGGCAATGCGCGCCGCGATCATCGACAATGCGCCGAAACGCATCCAGTTGTCGGGCCAATCCTTGCCTGACGCATCGCCATAAATGCCGCCATCACGGACGTAAAGATGCGGCGCGTCGATAACATAAAGCTCCAGTCCGCCAGCCGTTCCCGACAGAACTGTCGCTTCCCCGCCGTGCAGCGACGAGAATTTCAAAACAGGTTTGCCATCCTTCAGTGCCGCCAGCACTTTCGGATAGCCCGGCATCAGCGTTCGCATTTCAACGCCGTTGGCCGCGAGCGCACCGGGAAGCGCACCCGCAACGTCAGCCAAACCGCCGGTCTTCACCAGCGGATAGACCTCGGAGGCAACGGACAGGACCTTGATTGGAGCTTTCGCCAACGCACTACCCCAATCGGTCGATCATCGGTTGCGTGATGAGGCAGACACCCTTGTCCGTGCGGCGGAAACGACGCGCATCCTCTTCCGGATCCTCGCCTACGACGAGCCCTTCGGGAATGACCACACCCCGGTCGATCACCACCTTTTTCAGCTGCGCATTGCGGCTGATGACGACTTCCGGCAGCACCACGGCCTCTTCCAACGACGAAAACGAGTTGGCCCTGACGCCGGTAAACAAGAGGCTTCGCCGCAATGCCGCGCCTGAAACGATGCAGTCGCCTGAAACGAGCGATGAAATCGCCGAACCGCGGCGGCCGTCTTCGTCATGCACAAACTTTGCCGGCGGCTTGATCTCGGCATAGGTCCAGATCGGCCATTCCTTGTCGTAAAGGTCAAGCTCCGGTGTGATGTCGGTCAAATCGATGTTCGCTTCCCAGTAGGCATCCACCGTGCCCACATCACGCCAGTAGGCGACGGCCTCTTGCGACGAACGGATGCAGGATTTTGTGAACCGGTGCGCGACGGCTTTTCCGTGCTCGACGATGTAAGGGATAATGTCTTTGCCGAAATCGCGAGCCGAATTGGGATCATTGGCATCGCGCTGAAGTTCTTCGATCAGGAATTTTGTGCGGAACACGTAAATGCCCATCGACGCCAGCGCCATGTCGGGCTGGCCCGGAATCGCGGGCGGATCCTTCGGCTTTTCAACAAATGCAACGATCTGGTCTTTTTCATCCACATGCATCACGCCGAAGCCGACAGCCTCCATGCGCGGCACTTCAAGGCAGCCGATGGTCACGTCCGCGTTCTGGTCCACATGCTGACGCAGCATCAGCTCATAGTCCATCTTGTAGATGTGATCGCCTGCCAGAATGATGATGTATTCCGGGCCATAACTCTCGATGATGTCGATATTCTGAAACACTGCGTCAGCAGTTCCGGCATACCACTGGTCTTCAGAGACACGCTGGGAAGCCGGCAAAATATCGAAGCTTTCGTTTCGTTCCGGCCGCAGGAAGTTCCAACCGCGCTGCAGATGGCGGATCAGCGAGTGCGCCTTGTACTGCGTTGCCACGCCCATGCGGCGGATGCCGGAATTCAGCGCGTTGGAAAGCGCAAAATCGATGATGCGGCTTTTACCGCCGAAATAGACTGCCGGTTTGGCACGGAAATCGGTCAGTTCCATCAGCCGCGAGCCGCGCCCGCCAGCAAGCACATAGGCCATTGCATCACGGGCCAGCGGCTGTGTGTATTTGTTGAGCATGCGCGGTCTCCTCCCAAAGTCCGTCAGTTTTCAAATTCGAATATCATGGTCGCCAGTGGCGGCAGATTCACGTACGCAGCTGCGGGCTGTCCGTCATGGCCCGGCTGATCGGCGATGATCACGCCCGCATTGCCTTTGCCGGAGCCGCCGTAAATCGTCGCGTCGGTGTTGATCACCTCGCGCCAGCG
>JANMQE010000666.1:0-7363 GCA_031370195.1 Phyllobacteriaceae bacterium | reverse complement strand
ATCTGGCCAAAGCGCTCGAACGAATCACGGCCAAGTGCTATGTCATGGCGATCAGCCATGACATGTTCTTCCCGCCGCGCGACTGCGAAGCCGAACAGAAGATGATTCCGGGCTGCGAACTGCGGCTCCTCAGTGCCGTCGAAGGCCACATGGCACTCAACGGGTTTGATCCGGAACTGGTTGCCCAGGTCGACCGGAACGTGAGCGAACTTCTGGCGATCACAGTCTGACATGCAAAGTGTCGGAGCGCCTTCGGCTGCAAAGTCACCGCAGCCGGAGGAGCAGTTTCAAGTCGGAGCGCGATCCGCTTTTTGTCTACTGCAAAAAGGATACCAGGATCACGGTTTTTGAATTGTTGTTTCGCAACTCGACACGCTGGACATTGTCAGATGGTGAAGCAACGCTCGCAAAATTGTCCTTCACGTCCACGCTGGCAATCTTCGACAGAAATCTGGCGGTTGACGGTTTCATCTGAATTTCTCCTTTGCTCATTTCAAGATGCGCCTCAACGTCGTGCCCCTGAATTTCGACAGGCAGAGTTTACGTACACTCTCTTGTTGGTAAAGACTCATGATTGCATCGCAGCATTGCAAAAATTGCATGGAGCAAGAGGTCTGTAACTTGGAATTGTGTTCCCTCCACGCACGTGTGGACCCCGTCATCTGTGCACGGCTCAACCTGCCAATCCACGATTTCGCGCAGATTTCGCACCGCTTTCGTGCCGTATTGGAGCGGCTTTCGTGCGCGTTTTCGAGGCTGTTTTGCGATTGGCATGATTGCCCGATATTCGCCCGCGACCGCAAATCCTGACAGGGTTTCAGCGTCGCCGCATTGTGGATGTGAACAACTCCGATCCCACTGTCTGCCATGATAGACTAAACATTCAGCAAAAACACCGGTGCTCAATCGCCAACATTTGTTTGGCACCCGGCGCTTTGCCTCAAAATTTTATGCCATAAGAATCAGTGCTTTACCACTTCGTACTGCGCAGAGCCAAAAATGTTTAGTTGAATTTATTGACAATAAACAAAATATGACAATCATGCAGGATTGGGTGGAAAAGCGTTGCGGCATGTTTCGCATTTCCGCCCTTCAATCGAAGTGGGAGACTTCGAATGGGAGGACAATCATGAAAACCGCCAAGCTGCGTTCCTATGCGGCTGCCCAAGCGTATGAACCGTCATCATTTGCCGAAACGCAAATTATCGAGACTGAATATGCAGAAATTTCTGCCTTCAACTCACGTCTGTCCCTTGCGCATTCCTCTTGCTCTTTTGGATGCTGAATTGGCAAAAAGTCCGCGTTTGGTGCGCAATTGCACCAGTAAAGACGGTTTCGTTGCCATTAGGACCGGTAAGACCATTGAATTCCTCGCGGCAGAGAATGCAATCTGAACGGAGACACTGATGAGCCAGGAGGCAGATGTGATCGCAATGATGATCGAGAGTGCGGCCGCCGCAATAGAATCAAACAAGGATCACCTCACCAAGCTTGATCAACTGATTGGTGACGGCGACCATGGCATCAACATGTCTCGGGGTTTTTCTGCCATTCTGGAGAAAAAGCATGATCTTTCCGCACTTCCATTCAATGAAGCTTGTAAAATGGCCGGCATGCTGCTCGTCATGACCGTTGGAGGTGCTTCAGGTCCGCTGTTCGGATCATGCCTCATGGCAATCGGCAAAGGCAGGGCCAATCTTCCCGCCAACCGGGATGATCTGGCAGCCATGCTTTCTGATGGTCTTGAAGCGATCAAGTCGCGCGGCAAATCTGATATCGGAGCAAAAACAATGATAGACGTGCTCGCGCCGGTCACAAATTACATCGCGACGGCTAATCCGTTTAGCCTTCACGGTCTGCGTCAAGCGACCGCGAATGCGCTGGAGGCCACCAAACCAATCGAAGCCAGCAAGGGGCGTGCCGCATTTTTGGGTGCGCGCAGCATCGGTCATATCGACCCCGGTGCCCAAACCGTTGCGCTGCTTGTAAATTCCATCAGTGAAGCATTGGAGCATCGCCAATGACCGGGACCGTCTCGATCGTCATCGTTTCCCATTCACGTTCCGTCGCCGAAGGTACCCGCGACATGGTTCGGCAAATGGTGGGCGATGAGGTGAAGGTCATTGCCTGCGGCGGCAATCCCGCAGGTGGACTTGGCACCGATGTCGGGCAAATCTTCCAGGCCCTGAAAGACGCTTATTCCCCCAAAGGCGTGGTGATTTGCGTCGATCTGGGCGGTGCGGAAACCAACAGTGAAATGGCCATCGAGATGATGGACGAACACATGCAGAAAAACATCCTCATCTGTGACGCCGCTATTGTTGAAGGCGCCATTATGGCGGCAACAGAGGCATCAAGCGGTGCCAGCCTCGAAAGTGTGAAGCAGGCCGCAGAGGACTATGGTTCATGAGTGATTTCGTGATGGACAGTGCTGTCATTCTCGATCCTACGGGACTTCATGCGCGTCCTGCAGTCAAGGTTTCAAAGCTGGCAAAGCGATACAGTGCCGTTGTCGAGGTAGCGCGAGCCGAGACTGGCACCTGGGTCAACGCGAAGTCCACCAGTGCCGTGATGAAGATGAAGGCAGGTCACGGAACAAACCTGTTCGTTCGCGCCTCGGGTGATGACGCATCAACCGCAGTCGCACAGATTATCAATCTGATCCAACGCGATTTCAAGGAACACTGAAATGGCCGAGGCTTCCATCGCCGGGATCACGGCATCTGAAGGGATTGCCATCGGTACATTTTTCCTGCGTCGAGAGATGATCGACAATCAATCGCGAACAGCAGGAACGGTCGGCCAGGAGCAGTCTCTTTTTGAGGATTCGCTTGCAAAGGCCAGACAGTCTCTGGCCGCGTTGATGGCTCGGGTCGATGTGTCAGCTGCCGAAATTCTCGGGTTTCAGCACGAGCTTCTCAGCGACACCGACTTTCTGGAGCCTGTTTTCCAGCTTATTGGCGTCGGCCAGACAGCCGATGAAGCATGGACCGAGGTGATCGAAGGCGAAATTGCCGAATATACGGCCACTGCGGATGAATACATGTCGGCCCGCACTGATGATTTACGCGACTTGCAGAGGCGTGTTCTCGGATTCATCCTCGGCACAATCCCTGAATCGTTTGATGTACCGGAGATGACTGGCCTCGTCCTGGCCGCAACTTCCCTTGCGCCATCTGAGTTTCTCGAGCTTGATCTCGGGAAGATTGCCGGGATCGCCATCAGCGAAGGCAGTCCGACAAGCCACGTCTCCATTCTGGCGCGCGCGCGCGGTATACCCATGCTGGTTGGCTGTGGAACGCGGCTCACCGGGCTCAAGCCAGGCTATGTAGCTGTGATTGACACCCACAACAGGCAACTGATCCACGATCCTCATGATGAAAGCCAGAATGCATTTCGCGTGCGCTTGCAAAACAGCAGCATTGCGAATGAATTTGCGCGCAGGCGTGCGCATCTGCCAGCAGTAACTGCAAGCGGAGACCATGTCCGGGTCTACGCCAATGTGGATGACCCAGCCATTCTGCTCGGAGTTGACGCAGCCAGCTTTGACGGCATTGGCCTGACGCGGACAGAATTCCTGTTTGTGGGCGGCCATTTGCCTGACGAAGATCATCAAATGGGCGCATACAGAAGGATAATTGAGTGGGCCGCCGGTCGCCCGGTGACAATCCGCACACTGGATGCCGGTGGCGACAAACCGATACCGGGCGTCACCTTCCACGACGAGACAAATCCGTTCCTCGGCATTCGTGGCTACCGCCTGTCACGTATACGCAAAGACATTTTCGCGACGCAATTGCGCGCCTTGGCCCGGGCAGCTGTTTTTGGACCTCTCAAGGTCATGATTCCGATGGTAACCGTGCGTTCTGAAATGGACGAGTTCCGCACAATATTTACCGATGTCATCAACAGTTTGCAGAGTGAAGGGATTGCCTGCGCGGTACCGTCATTGGGTGTCATGATCGAAGTGCCGTCTGCGGCTCTGAACGCTGACAGCATCGATGCAGACTTCTTTTCCATCGGATCAAATGACCTCATTCAATATGTGACCGCGTGCGCAAGGGACAACGCCTTGCTGGCGCACCTTGCCCAAGCAGACAATCCGGCAGTGATCAAACTCATAAGCATGGTTGCCGCGACGGGACTGCAACAAGACAAGGAAGTCAGCGTCTGCGGCGACATGGCCTCGACGCCTGCTTTGGTTCCGTTATTGTTGAAGGCAGGGATTCGCTGCCTTTCTGTTGCGATTGCGCAAGGTCCCGCAATCAAAGAAATCATACGGGGTTGGGATGGCCGCGAGCTGAGTGGAGACGGGATCTGTGCCTGAAAAACCAGACGAGAACGACGACCTGATTGGTGCCTACAAGGACTTGATCCGCAGCTATTTGGCGATCAGACCATCAGGATTGCGCAAGAAAATTTCTGACGCCATCGGAACAAACCGAAGCTTTGTGACCCAGATTACCAACCCGAATTACCGGGTACCCATTCCGTCGCAATACATCTCGAAGATCATGGATGTCTGCCATCTGACAGTGGTCGAGCGGTCGAACTTCATGAATGCCTACCTGGCAGCGCACCCGGGCCAGGCGGATTTGCTGAACGCAAGGTCATCCGCCAAGGAAGCATCCTTTACGGTTGATCTTTCGACTGTCGAGGACGTGGAAACAAGAGAGATGATCAAGCGATCGCTGCGCAGTGTCGCAGAGACTCTGATCGCCATGTCCAACAGGGACAAGACCGAAAAGCAGGATCCAGTCCGATGAAGAAAATCCTCAACAGTCCGCAATCCGCGCTTGAGGAGTGTCTCACCGGAATGGCCCTCGCCCATGGCGACCGGCTGACCTATCATGAGCACGGTCGTTTCATTGCACGCCGCAATCGCAAGAGTGCCGGCAAGGTCGCGTTGATCTCCGGCGGAGGCTCAGGCCATGAGCCGATGCATGCGGGCTATGTCGGCACAGGCATGCTGGATGCCGCCTGTGCCGGCCAGATTTTCACCTCGCCAACGCCTGATCAAATGATGGCAGCTGCGGAGGCTGTTGATTGTGGCGGCGGCGTCATTTTCATCATCAAGAACTACGCCGGCGACGTCATGAACTTTGACATGGCCGCAGAAATGCACAGTGGAAAGACCGCCAAGATCATTACAGACGATGATGTGGCGCTCATTGGTGCGGCGTCACACAATGCGCAGGGCAACCGAGGTGTGGCTGGCACCGTGATCGTGGAAAAGCTGACCGGCGCCGCAGCCGAGCGAGGCATGGACCTTCAGACCTGTGTCGACATCGGAACCCGGGTCAATGCCTCCACCGGTTCGATGGCGGTTGCGTTATCAAGCTGCATTGTACCGGCAGTTGGAAGTCCGACATTCACGCTGGGTGATGACGAAATTGAGATCGGTGTTGGCATTCACGGCGAAGCCGGGCGTGAACGAACATCGATGAAAACATCAGACGAGCTGGCCGACATTTTTCTTGAGTCCATTCTGGCGAAGGTCAATCCCGCGAAGGATCATCCCCTGCTCTTGATGTGCAACGGATTGGGTGGAACACCTCCAAGCGAATTGTATGTGTTCTACAATTCAGCGCGCAAGATCCTCGAAAAGCGCGGATTGAAAGTCGCCCGCAGCCTGGTTGGAAACTATTGCACAGCGCTCGAAATGGCCGGCGCATCGCTAACAGTGACACGCATGAGCGAACTCGACCTGTATTTATGGGACGATCCGGTATGCACGCCCGCCCTCCGCTGGGGAGCGTAGGGGCAGCAGGACGAAAATTTCGGTCGGGTGACAACAACATCCACATCAGCGCCTCGCAGTCAAACAGTGCAGGCCCGAACAGATAGCGAGAAGAACATGCAGACATTCATGAACCAGAAATCAGCGCTCGTCAGCGAAGCGATAGATGGTCTGATTGCAGCGAGTGGCGGCAAAGTGCAACGGCTCGATTCGACAAGCCACGCACGCATTGTCCTGCGCTCGGATTGGGACAAGAGCGGTGTCGCAATCATATCAGGCGGCGGATCAGGCCATGAACCGGCGCATGCTGGTCTGGTCGGCGCAGGCATGTTGACGGCAGCTGTTTGCGGCGATGTCTTTGCATCGCCAAGTGTTGACGCCGTGCTTTCGGGGATACTGGCTGTGACAGGCGCGAAGGGATGCCTTCTCGTTGTGAAAAACTACACAGGGGACCGGCTGAATTTCGGTCTGGCCGCAGAGAAGGCAAAGGCGCTTGGTCACAGGGTGGAAATGATCATTGTTGCCGATGATGTTTCAATCCCCGGTGCGGCGCGGCCGCGCGGCGTGGCCGGCACGGTTTTCATTCACAAAATCGCCGGTGGCATGGCCGAACAGGGTGCCTCGCTTGAAGACATAGTTGCTGCCGTGACTACGGCAAACACAAAGATCGCCACGATTGGCGTCGCCCGTGATACCTGCACGATGCCGGGCAGCCCCAAGCAAAACCGCGTTGAAGCTGACATGGTCGAAATCGGTTTGGGCATACACGGCGAACCGGGCATTGAGACAGCGCGTTTCGACACGTCGAAAGCGCTTGTGATCGAGATCGCCCGGCGTTTGGAGGTCGCCATTGGAAGCCACGGCAATCGCTATGCGGCGCTTTTCAACAATCTGGGCGGATTGTCCGGCCTTGAAATGTCGGTGCTGTTCAATGACTTCATGCAGACGCCGCTGGCCGCCCGACTGGACTATGTTGCAGGTCCTTCCGCGATGGTCACCGCGCTTGACATGCCCGGCTTTTCAATCTCGCTCATTGAGCTGGATGAGGATTACACTCATCATCTGATTGCGCCACTTGATTGCCCGGCTTGGTGCAATCTTGCAAAATTGACACCCGTCAAAGAAGTCGCCGCCCCATTCCTGCCGGACATACTCGACGTCGGGCCCTCCACCGATGATGCCGTCCGCCGCGTGATTGAGATCATCGCCGAGTGCTGCGTGGAACTCGAAGCCGAGATCAACGAACTGGATGCCAAGGTCGGTGATGGCGATACTGGAAGCACTTTTGCAGGTGCGGCGCGCGCAGTGATGGCACGCATTGATCAGCTTCCCTTTGCCGACGGGGCACATCTGCTGGCCTCGCTAAGCGACATCAAATCAAAGGCCATGGGCGGTTCGAGCGGCGTGCTCTTTGCCATCATGCTTGCCAAAGCATCAGAGGCGTTCAAGATATCGCAGGATTGGCCGAAATCGCTGTACGCCGGGCTTTCGGCAATGCAACAATATGGCGGGGCGCAGCTTGATGACCGCACCATGGTTGATGCGCTGAGGCCTGCATTTGAATCACTGATGACCGATGGGTCTATTGCAAACGCTGCCGTCCAAGCGCGGGCTGGTGCCGAC
>JANMQE010000636.1:0-6591 GCA_031370195.1 Phyllobacteriaceae bacterium | reverse complement strand
CAAACGAGAACACCCACCAGACATAGCCTTGGCCAAACCAGGCGAACTCCGGCGGGTAGCCTTTGAACACGCCGTCGCCCAGAACAATGAACGAAATCCCGCGAAAAAGGCTCATGGTGCCGATTGTCACAACGATCGATGGCAATTTGAAGTGCGTCACAAGCGTGCCGTTAAATGCGCCGCATAGAAGTCCGGTCAGGATGCCTGTCAGGACCATGGCAAACGTGCCACCGCCCAAACTTGCGACATAGCCCATCATGGTGGACGCGAGCGCGACAATTGCGGCCACCGACAAATCTATCTCGCCGGAGATAATCAGCAAGGCCATAGCGAGTGCGATCAAGGCCTTTTCTGTGAAGTTGAATGTCGCGTCTGAGAGGTTCCATGGGTCAAGGAAGTAGGGGGAGGCGAACGAATTGATTGTGAAGACCGCAGCAAGAACAACAAGCAGCAGGGTTTCCCACGAATAGATCAAATCCTTGGCGCGGCTGCCAAGCCGGTCTGGCAGGTGGCGCGGGGTGGCGTTTTCGCTCATGCTTTTGCCTCCGCAGACTTGAGGATGATGCGGCCCTTCTTGCGTTCGGCGCGGGCATTGAAGGCAACGGCGATTATGATGACAATGCCGGATATGGCCATCTGCCAGAAGGGCGACACATGGATGACCGGCAGTGCGTTCTTCACAATTCCAAGGAACAGTGCGCCAAGAAGTGCTCCTCCGACAGTGCCGATGCCGCCCGAAATTGATATTCCGCCGATGACACAGGCTGCGACGACATCGAGTTCAAAGCCCGATGCGATGTCAACATATGCAACCGCATAGCGCGAGATCCACAAATAGCCTGAAAGGCCAGCCAGCGCGCCAGACAGGACGAAAGCCCAGAACCGCGCCTTGCCGACATCAATGCCGACATAGACAGCCGCCACCGGATTGCCGCCGATGGCGTAGAGCGAGCGGCCAAAAGCCGTGCGGGTCATGACGAGCCAGATGATGGCGATGATGATGATTGCAAACCAGGAGAGGATCGGCAGGCCAAGCAGTGTGCTGCGCGGGAAGGCCTTGAATGCGTCGCTCATTTCATGAGCATTCACCCATGCGCCGTTGGTCAAAAGGAAAATGGTGCCCCGGAAAATCGTCATGGTGCCGAGCGTGACGACAATTGAGGGTATGTCGAGTTTCCAGACCAAAAGGCCATTGATTGCGCCGAAAATGGCACCTGCGAGGACGACCACAGTCAGCACAACCACGAGTGAAAGGTCTGGATAGGCGACGTTGATCAGGGCAGAGATCATGCCGCAGAGCGCGAGATTGGCGGCAATGGACAGGTCAATGCAGCGCGTGAGAATGACTGCCATCTGACCGAAAGCGAGGATGATCAATATGGAGGTGTCGTTAAAGACTGAAGCAAGATTGGTCGGCGTGACAAACGCAGGAAAGCGGAATGCGATGGCCGCGACCATGACAAGTATCGCGGCAATCAATTGGGCTTCGCGCGAGCGGAGGAATATCTTCATGCCGCCTGCTCCGAAATCCCTGCGGCCGCGCGGACGAGCAATTCTGGTGTCGCTTCTTGGCGGTTAAACTCGCCGACCATCCGGCCCTCGCGCATGACAATGATACGGTCGGACATGCCGAGCACCTCGGGGAGCTCCGAGGACACCATGATGACGGCGAGGCCCTCGCGGGCGAGTTCGCTCATGAAGGCGTGCACCGCGGCTTTTGAGCCGATATCGATGCCTTTGGTCGGTTCATCAAGAATGATGACTTTGGGTTTGGTGGCGAGCCATTTGGCAATCACGACCTTTTGCTGGTTGCCTCCTGAAAGCGTTGAGACATCCTGACTGAGCGAGGATGCCCGCAAATCGAGCCGCTGCGTATATGTTCTGGCGAGGTCAAACTCGTTGGCAAGTTTCAGAAATCCGGAACGGGATGTCACGTGGAGCGAAGGCAGGGTGATGTTCATGAAGATCGGGAGATCGGCGACGGTGCCCTGACGCCCGCGTTCTTCGGGCACATAAACGATGCCATGTTGCACGGCCTGCGCGGCGTTCCTGACAACAATCGGTTTGCCTTCAAGCTCAACCGTCCCCTTGGAAGGTTTCGTCATGCCGAACAGCGCCTGCATGAATTCGGAGCGGCCGGCACCGACAAGTCCGTAGAAGCCAAGAATTTCGCCTGCGCGCAAATAGAGACTGATCGATTCGAACTCGGTCGGATGGCAGAAATTGCGGACTTTCAAGACGACGTCGCCGAGCTTGCTCTCGCCCTTGGGAAACACCTGACCGATATCGCGGCCAACCATGAGTTTGACCAGTTTGTCGTGGTTTGTGTCTTTGACCAGACCTGCGCTGACCATCTCGCCATCGCGGAAAACGGTGTAACGGTCCGCGACGCGGAATATTTCGTCGAACTTGTGGCTGATGAACAGGATGGCTTTGCCCTGCGATTTCAACTGGTCGACCAGTGTGAACAGCTCGCCAATTTCCTTGTGACTGAGCGCGGCCGTCGGCTCGTCCATGATGACAACGCGCGCGTCAATCGACAGCGCACGGGCAATGGCGACGAGATGCTTGGACGCAATGCCGAGATCGCGCAGCAATGTTTCCGGATCGACATCGGCACCGATGCCGAACAGGAGCGCCCTTGCTTTGGCGCGCATCGCCGGGTGATCGATGAGACCGAACCGGTTTCTTGGCGCGTGGCCGAGGAAGATGTTCTCAGCAACCGTCAATTCGTCAAACAGCACGGTTTCCTGATGGATGGCGGTGACACCGGCAAGACTGGCGTGATGGGCGGCCGGAAAGTTGACGACCGATCCGTTGACGCGGATTTCACCGCCGTCCGGTTGGTATATACCTGTCATGATCTTGACGAGTGTGGACTTGCCTGCGCCATTTTCGCCGATCAACGCGGTGACCTGACCCGGGAACAATTCCAGCGCGACATTGTGCAGTGCGCGCACGCCCGGAAAACTTTTTGAAATGCCGGACAGCGAGAAAACCGGCGCAGTTCCGGCAATGTCATTTTGCGGCGTTTCCATGCGCGTCACAGGCTTTCCGGGGCGGGAGGGGCATCAACTGACGTTAAAAAAACCGGCGCCAAGAATGACGCCGATCTTTAAGGGATCGCCAGGTCAGAAAATCTTGGCGAATTCCTCAACGTTCTTGGCGTCATAGACGAACGGGTCGGCCATGGCGCCTTCCTTGTTGTCGTCAAGCTTGACAGAACCCATGCGACCCATCGGGATTTCCGCGCCGGCCTCTGCCTTGGCTTTGCCGGTGGACAGATTGTAGGCAATCATCGTCGCGGAATAGCCAAGGTCGATCGGGTTCCAGATGGCGAATGACACTGACGATCCGGCTTTCACGTGGCCGGCCATTTCAGACGGCAGCCCAAGGCCGGTGACGTTGATTTTGCCAGTCATTTTGGCGTCTTCAACAGCCTGAGCGGCAGCGACGATGCCCACAGATGTCGGAGCAATAATCGCCTTGAGGTTCGGGTATTTTTGGATAAGGCCTTGCGTTTCGCGATAGGATTTGTCGGCAAGATCATCTCCGTAGACGGTGTCGACGAGGTTGATGCCTTTGTAGTTCGGCAGCACCTTTTTCATTTCCTCAATCCAGACGTTCTGGTTCGTGGCTGTCGCTGTAGCCGAAAGGATGGCCACGTCGCCGCCGTCCGGCAGGTTATCGGCAGCCATCTTGACGCACATGTTGCCGATCAACGCGTTGGATGACGGGTTGAGGTGCATCGAGCGGCCCTCTGGCGCAACGCCGGAGTCCCACGAAATGACGGTAATGCCGCGTTCCTGCGCCTTTTTAAGAACGGGGACGAGTGCATCCTTGTCGTTTGCGGAAACGGCGATGGCATTGACCTTTTGCGCGATGAGCGCGTCGATCACTTCGATCTGGCCTTCGGCTGTCGTCTTGGTCGGGCCGGTGTAGATCACTTCGACGTCGCCAAGTTCCTTGGCAGCTTCCTGCGCGCCCTTGTTGGCCGCGTCAAAGAAGCCAATGCCAAGTGCCTTGACGACCAATGCGATCTTGACGGTTTCGGCTTGCGCGGCAGCGGTCATCGCCGAAAAAGCGAATGCTGCTGTGGCCATCAGTGTTTTCATCTTGCCCATGGTATTTCCTCCCTTAGAGCGTTTCTTCGGTCTGTTAAGTTTATCAATGCCGGTCTTGCTGCCGGCAATGAACATTCCGCTGCGATCACGCGACAGCGGTTTCCTTGCCCAGCGCTTGTGCGCCGACTTTCGCAACGATCAGCTTCACGCCTGCATCCTCCAGCATGCGCTGCTCGCTTTCCTTGATCCCGTCATCCGTGATGATGGTTGAGATTCGGTCCAAACGGCACAGGATCAGGCTTGAACGCTGTCTGAATTTTGACGAGTCAACGAGCACGATCAGCTCGTCGGCCTGATTGATCAGCTTCTGTTCAGCCTGGATGAGCAACGGGTCCGCCTCCATCAATCCGAGCGCGCCGATACCCTGTGCGCCCATGAACATTTTCTGGGCGTAGAAATTGCGTGTCACATCGTTTTCGAACGGCGACAGGATGATGTTTTGCTCGCGATAAATCATGCCGCCCGGCAGCATCACCGTGTTCTTGGTGTGGTGCAGCAGATGCTCGGCGATGGGGAACGAATTGGTGAACACCTGGAGCCTGTGTTGGCCGAGGAAATGCACCATTTGCCAGGTCGTCGTGCCGCCATTGATGATGATTGCTTCGCCGTCTTTGCACAGGCTCGCAGCCTCGCGGGCAATGGCACGTTTCTGCGAGGCATGAATGGTCTCATTGACGCGGAATGGGCGGCCGGCAAGACCAACGAACTGTGGTGGAGTAATCGCTTCGGCACCGCCGCGTACGCGGCGCAGACGCTTTTGCAAATGCAGTGCTGCAATGTCGCGCCGTATGGTCGCCTCTGACGATTCAGTGAGGTCCACCAGCTCTTGCACCGTGACAACAGGCTTTTCCTGGACGGTGGACAGTATGATCCTGTGGCGCTCTTTTTCGTGCATGGTTCCTCCCCTTGCATCTCCATAACTTCCATTCAATTCGAGCATTGTCAATCATATTCGATCAATAATAATCATTGTGCAGTGCAACATGATCGATAATGATTGAAACTGATTGACAAGCATTTTCATCCAGCTAATTCTGATGGGACGCCGCTGCCTCTTGGCATAGGTGTTTTCTAGCTACCGGGCGGGTATTGGCGTCCGGTCTTCGGGAGGAAGATCATGACGGCTCAGCGCAATTCGGGGCGCCTCGACAGTCTTTGGGATGATGCCAAAGCGGCGGCTATGAGCGAAGCGGAACGCCTCGTTTACCGCTCCAATCTGTTGGGTTCCGACAAGCGCATCACCAATTACGGCGGTGGCAACACGTCTTCCAAGATCATGGAGAAGGATCCTCTGACCGAACAAATGACCGAAGTTTTGTGGGTCAAGGGGTCCGGTGGCGATGTCGGCACGATAAAGCTCGATGGCTTTTCCACGCTCTATATGGACAGACTGAACGATCTGAAAAGGCTCTACCGCGGCGTCGAATTTGAGGATGAGATCGTCGGCTATCTGCCGCACTGCACCTTCAATCTGAACCCGCGCGCGGCCTCGATTGACACACCGTTGCACGCTTATGTGCCGCGCAAATTTGTCGATCACATGCACCCGGACGCAATCATCGCCATTGCCGCTTCGGTTGATTCAAAAGCGCTGACGCAGCAGATTTTCAGCGGCGAAATCGGCTGGTTGCCGTGGAAGAAACCGGGCTATGAGCTTGGCCTGTGGCTGTCAAAATTCTGTCAGGAAAATCCGAGCGCCAATGGCGTTGTGCTGGAAAGCCATGGCCTGTTTACGTGGGGAGACACGCCCAAGGCCTGCTATGAAATGACAATCCGCATCATCAGCCGCGCCATGGAATGGCTGGAAGAAAATACCAGCGAGAAGGCAGTGTTCGGCGGTGAGAAGGTCAAGCCGCTGGACGCTGACGCGCGCAAGGCTGTCGCGCAGCGGCTGATGCCGGTGATTCGGGGCATGATCAGTGGCACCGAAAAAAAGTGCGGACACTTTGATGATTCCGCGGCCGTGCTGGAGTTCGTATGCTCGCACCGGCTGGGAGAACTCGCCGCGCTTGGTACTTCTTGCCCGGACCATTTCCTGCGCACGAAAATCCGGCCGCTGGTGGTCGGTTTTGATCCGGACGAGCCGGATGTTGAAGCAACGATTGCCGGGTTGCCGCAGGCCGTTTCTGACTATCGTGACGGCTACGCAGCCTATTACAATCAGTGCAAACATACGAACTCGCCTGCGATGCGTGACCCGAATGCGGTGGTCTATCTGGTGCCGGGCGTAGGCATGATCACTTTTGCGAAGGACAAGGCAACAGCGCGCGTATCGGCGGAGTTCTATGTCAACGCAATCAACGTGATGCGCAATGCTTCGACGGTCTCGGCCTATCAGGGGCTTCCGGCGCAGGAGGCGTTTGATATTGAGTACTGGCTGCTTGAGGAGGCCAAACTGCAACGCATGCCAAAGGGCAAGTCGCTGGCCGGGCGCATCGCACTGGTGACCGGAGGGGCAGGCGGCATC
>JANMQE010000587.1:0-2371 GCA_031370195.1 Phyllobacteriaceae bacterium | reverse complement strand
TTGCTGCACCACCGGCGGCTTGCGGCACGCGCCCTTGATCAGGTCTGTGCCGCGCGGGCAGATGCAATTGCCGTTCTGGGTGCGGATCATGCCGGGCAGCAGTCTGCATTGCGGCGTGGTCTGCGGTTGATCCGGCTCTTTCGGCTCGGTGGTCTCGCCGATGCATTTGCCACGCGCTTGGCTGAAGCTTGTGCCTTCAGGGCAAACACAGCGGTCGCCTTTCTTCACAAAGCCTTCCGAGCATTGCTTGGCTTCCTGCTTCTTGGCCAAGGTGAACGGATGGCACGAAATGCCACGGTTCTCGCCCCGGTCAATCTGGCCAAGCGCCGACTGCCCGGCAGCGCCAATTGTCACAGGCTCACCCGTCACGGCGACACAGTTGCGGCCTGCCACGCCATTTGGCGAGACATTGGCAAGCGCGTCGGAGTCCGGGATCACCACCGTCACCACGTGCGGCTGGCTTGCGCCTGCTGGTATGCTGACGTTGGCCGTGCAGCCGAATGGCAGCGCCGATGGCTCCGGCGCGCAGCCGAACGGCGGTTCAATCGACTGGATGGCAACGCCTTCCAGACGGCCAATGCCTTCAAGCTCGATCGCATCACCAATCTGCACCGGACCATTAAAGGCTTGGTCGCCATTATTGGTGACGGTGATCGTGAACGAGCATGGCTGGCCGACTTCGCACTGCGCGTCGCCGGTCTTCTTCACGGTTATATCCGTGCCGCCCTGATCGCAGGCCTCGCCGATGGGGTAGACTTGGTCGTCTCCCGGAGCAGGGCCGAACGAGCCGCGCGCACAGTTTTCAAACCGGTCATTGCCACGCACCTGGACAGTAACGTCGAAGTAGCGGCTGGTGCCCGGGGTCATCACCGCGCCAGGGATCTGGCACGACAGGTTTTCAGCCGGAACAGCCGTGCATGACCAGTCAGCACCATCCGGAGTAACGGACGTGATGTTGGTCGCCGCACCGCTGCCGATGATCGTCGCGGCGTCATTGACGCTTACCGGTCCAACAGGAGCGGCAGTGCCAACCGAGATGACAGTGATGCGGCAAGAGATTGCAGCACCGGCCGCCGCAGGCTGGCAGACCTTGGTAATCCGAAGCGCAGGCTTTCCGTCCGGCTGGCGCAGCTTTGCAGTCGCGCAGGCCTTGTTGTTGGCAAGGTTCACCTCGGTCGGAATGGCGGTCACCGTCGCGCAATTCTCGATATCGGGATCGCGAAGGTCCGTCGGGACAATCGCCTTCACGATGATCGGTGTCGAAGCGCCCGGCACCAACACGATGCCCGGATGGTCGCACTGGAACTGGTTCGCACCAATTGAAGCACAAGCCCACGGCGGCGTCGGCTGGAAAGTCACCGAAGTCGGCTCGTTCCCGGGGAATTCGTCAACCACCGTCAAAGGCCCGTTGTAGGTGTCGGTGCCAACATTGGTGACCAGTACGCCATACATGCACTGACCGTCCGCCGTGCAGAATTCGCGGGCAATCTTGCGCAGTTGCAGGTCGGCCTTCTTTTCGACCGGCGGCTGGCATTCCTTGTTCTGTTCATACGGCCCCTGCGGGTCGCAGATGTCGATGGACGCGCAGGCACGGTCATTGAGCGGATCGCCGAAAGGCAGCTTGCCGCTTTCAGTGTAGTTGTACTTTGCACAATTCTTGATGTAGCGCGCGTTCCAGCCCGGCCCCGGCTTGAAGCTGAGGTTCAGGTCGATAAACGCACCCGGATTGAGCGTCGTTGCCGGATGCGTACACAGCATCGGGCTTGTCGCGGGAGCGCAAGTCCATGGCACATTCGGCCCGCCGTCAATCGTTGCAGCATACGGCAGCGTCACTTCGTTGAGCACAATCGGGCCATTGTAAGGTCCGTCGCCGACATTCGAGACACGGATGGTGAACTTGCATCCGCCAGCTGGCGTGCAGGTCTTCACATCGGCCTTCTTCTCGATCTTGATGTCAGGACGCTTCTTCGGGCAATCGAGATTCTCGGGGATCTTGATCTCAATTGTCTGGGTGCAGCAAATGCCCCAGCCTTCTTCAGGTCCGGCAAAAATCTCGGTGCCGACCACGACAATGTGCACCACATCGCCCGGCATCGCGCCGGTGATGGTCCAGTTGAGCACACCGCCGCCTGCAGGCACGACCTGTGCCGCCGGTGCAATCATCACGCCGGGGTTGGTCGTGGTGAGTTCAATCACCTTGCCCGCCATGTCGGCGCCAACGGTCATGTTGTAGATGAACGCGCCTGCGCCATCCTTGTCACAATCCACCGTGCCGGTGTCGATCTTGAAGCAGGCTTCCTCAGGCGTGTCGCCGCCATCCGGAGGCGTGCATTTGGTGACGTCGATGGTGATGCGGGTCTTTTCGCCCGTG
>JANMQE010000502.1:0-2880 GCA_031370195.1 Phyllobacteriaceae bacterium | reverse complement strand
GTACCACAGGCGGAAATCGCGATGCGATTGATCTTTGCAAAGTCGAACGGCAAGCCGAGGTCTTTGGTCGAGCCGTCGGCAAAATCAATGTAGTGCGACATTGTATGCGATATGACTTCCGGCTGCTCATGGATTTCTTTTTCCATGAAATGCCGGTGATTGCCCTTTTCGACTAGAAACGCGTTGCCGCTCGACTTGACGGTTTTGCGCGATACTGACTGTCCTTCGATGTCGAAAATCTCGGCACCTTTGCGCCGCAGTGTCACCCAGTCGCCATCTTCCAAATAGGTGATCATGTTGGTGAAGGGCGCGAGCGCAATCGCATCCGAACCCAGGTACATCTCGCCGTCGCCGTGCCCGACCGCAAGCGGCGGGCCGTTGCGCGCACCGACAATCAGGTCCGGGTCCTGTTCAAACAAGATCGCCAACGCAAATGCGCCATGCAGCCGCTTCAAGGAACTATGCGCTGCCTCGACGGGGGATTTGTTGTTCTTTAGCTCGCGCGCAATGAGATGCGCGACGACTTCAGTATCAGTCTGAGACGTGAACACATAACCATCCGCCTGCAATTCCTTGCGCAGTTCGGCGAAATTCTCGATGATCCCGTTGTGGACAATCGCCACACCGTTTGAAAAATGCGGATGAGCATTGGCCTCATTTGGCACGCCATGCGTCGCCCAGCGAGTATGGCCAATGCCGATAAACCCATCGAGTGGCTCCTGCCGGAGCTTCCGATCAAGATTGATAAGTTTGCCTTCGGCGCGTCTGCGGTCCAGCTTGCCTTCCTCGAGCGTTGCAACGCCTGCGGAATCATAGCCCCGGTATTCAAGCCGCTTCAATGCCTCGACAAGCAATGGCGCGACCGGTTCGCGGCCGACGATGCCTACAATTCCGCACATGGATCATTCCCTTGCCTGTCCCCGCAGCACCCTTAGAGCACTATGACTTCAGCTGGAACCACATTCAGCGGGTGCTTTTGCGTCAATACCGGCGGAAAGCCCCTTGAACGCATTATAATGCGTCCTGCGGCTCTTTCCTTGGTCTTGACACAAAATCCCTCCGCTGTCTGTGGTTCCATCCAAACTCATGGTGCTCTAGGCCGCTGTCCGGAAATCAAAAACTCAAATTGCGTTGCACTCTGTTACCACTGAAATGGGCGCGAGAGTTTCCGGGTTGAAAATATGATTACTTCGTTGTCTTGCCGTCTTTAATTGCCTTGTTGCGCGCATGCAAGGTTCGTGCCCCGCCTTCGCGCATTTCCTGCCGCGCCCGGCCATAGGCTATCGCATCGTCCGGCACATTTCTGGTGATGACGCTGCCAGCAGCCACAATGGCATTTGCGCCAACAGATACCGGAGCAACCAGCGCTGTGTTTGACCCGATAAACGCCCCGGCCCCGATCTGCGTCCGGTGTTTGTTATAACCGTCGTAATTGCAGGTGATTGTCCCGGCCCCGATGTTGGCTCCAGCGCCAATGTCCGCATCGCCGATGTAGGTCAGATGGTTGACTTTCGCTCCTTCGCCAATCACCGCCTTCTTGATCTCGACAAAGTTGCCGGCCTTTGATTTCGCGCGCAAATCAGCGCCCGGTCGCAGCCGCGCGTACGGGCCAACTTCTGAACCGCCGGCAACAGACGCACCTTCTATATGGCAGAACGCCTTGATGGTCACGCCGCCATCAATCTTCACGGATGGTCCGAAAAACACATTCGGCTCAATGGTCGTTTCCGCCCCTATCTCAGTATCCCAGGTAAAGAACACCGTTTCAGGCGCAATCATCGATACGCCCGCCAGCATCATCGACCGGCGCATGCGGCCCTGAAACAGCGCCTCAGCTTCAGCCAATTCGACGCGGGTGTTGACGCCGAGCACGCTCGCAGCATCAACCTCGACGCTGACGGCGTGCAAGCCGCGCACATGGCCAATCGATACAATGTCAGTGAGATAATACTCGCCCTTGGCATTCTTGTTGCCGACCGCTTCAAGCAGCGAGAGCGCATGCTTGCCTGAAATGGCCATCAGCCCGCCGTTGCAATAGCCGATCTTTCTCTGGTCGGCATTGGCATCCTTGTCCTCGACGATGGCGAAAAGCTTGTGGTCATGTTCGACTAGACGTCCGTAACCGGTCGGGTCTGCCGGATGAAAGCCCATCACAACGATATCCGCTCCACCGGCAAGCTTGGCCCGCGCTTTGCCCAAAGCCGTCGCATCCATCAGCGGCGTATCGCCGAACATGATCACAACATCGTCGTAACTCTTGTCGCCGTAACCTTTGGCAATCGCCTCGCGCGCGGCAAGCACGGCGTGGGCCGTGCCCAAACGCTCGGTCTGCACATGAAGAGAGACGCTGCCTGCAAATGGTTTGACTGCGGCTTCAACATCGTCCGCGCCGCGCCCGACAACCAACGCAACTGAATTCACACCGGCGGCAACAGCCGCGCGCACCACATGAGCGACCATCGGCAAACCGCCAACAGGGTGCAAGACCTTCGGCAATGACGACTTCATCCTTGTGCCTTCGCCGGCTGCAAGGATGACTGCAAGGCAACTGCGTTCACTCATTCTGGAAATCCGTTTGTGTGCGCTCAGGCGCGAATCTTTACCGATGCGCATCACTTAGCGCAAAATTGCTGCTACCTTTCAACCTATCCGTTGAAAAACCGGAAAAGTCTCCAGAAGCCAGTAAGCAAACACCTGCATGCCACCGCTTAAGAACAGGACGCCTGACATCACCAGAAGCACGCCTATTGCCTTTTCGACAGTGCCAAGCCTTGTGCGAAAACGCTGCGCAAAGCGCATGAAGCGCTGCGAAAACATGGCGGCAATCATGAACGGAATGCCAAGCCCAGCCGAATATACCGCAAGCAACCCGGCCCCTTG
>JANMQE010000485.1:0-2133 GCA_031370195.1 Phyllobacteriaceae bacterium | reverse complement strand
GTTTGATCGTTTCCAGCAAGGCTGGCATCCGTGGTGTTGACTTTGACAGATGCGAGCCAGAGCGTGGGTGTGGTTGTCGGCATTGGATGTCCCCTGTGATTTCATGAACCTCAGGTCAATTGCTTGACGCTGCGGCAGCCTATCACAGAGGATTTGGAGTGCCAAGTTGGCACCATTTCCGATGCCTTCACATCGGTAGACGCCTCAAACCACGACAAAATCTGCCGCCGTCAGCGCGGTGTTGTTGGCGATATCGGCAAACAGCACCAGCCCGCCGACAGTCGCTGCGCCATTCGTGTCGTAGTAGAGATCACCGTTGGCGCGGTCGTAGATGATGACTTCAGAACCCGACTGCCCGGCAATGGACGTGTTTTCGAACAGGTTTGCCGCAAGTGCTCCGGTTGCCGCAAGCAGCGTGAAGATCGCATTTTCGAGGTTGATTGTGTCATCTGCCGCGTTGAAATCGGTGATCGTGTCGTGGTTGGTGGCCGCGTTGAGCGCTGTGTTGAAGATGAATGTATCAAGGCCAAGCCCACCGATAAGCGTGTCATTTCCTGTCAAGCCATTGATCTTGTTGGTCGCGCTGTTGCCTACGATCAGGTCGTTTTTGGCATGGAGGCCGGTTCCATCAATGGCCGCTGTGCCGATCAGGTAGAGCCGCTCGGTGTTGGCGGTCATTGTGAATGTCGCAGTGGACTTGATCGCGTCTGTGCCGGCGTTGGCAGCCTCCTCGACGATGTCTGACGTCGCATCAACAATATAGATGTCGTGTCCCAGTCCGCCGCGCATGACGTCGTTGCCTGTGAGCCCGTTGAGGATGTTGTTGCCGATGTTGCCGGTCAGCACGTCAAAAAGCCCGTTCCGGCCCGTGCCATTGGTGCTGCCGGTTCCGGTCAGATACAGCCGCTCTGTGTTGGCGGCGAGTGTGAAGCTGACGGAGGAATAGATGAAGTCCGTCCCGGTTCCTGTACCGGAGGCTTCGACTATGGTGTCAAGGACGTTGTCGATGGTGTAAAGATCATTGCCAAGGCCGCCGCTCATCGTGTCGCGGCCACTGCCACCGTCAAGCCGGTCATCCCCGCCGCCGCCGCTCATTGCGTCGTTGCCGCCGCGCCCAATCAAATTATCACGCTTTTCCGTGCCGGTGATCGTATCGTCGCCTTCGGTGATGGTTTGGCGGGCAAACTCATAGGAAACACTGTTGATGGTCATGCCACCAGTGCCACCGATGACCTCCGCGCCGAGTTCAAAACCGGTGATGTAATCGGACGGCTTGACCAGACCAGCACGCTCAAGCGCAACCAACACGTCGTGCAGGTCAATAGTTCCGTTGAGAAATTCAGTGTCTGGTCGCATCGCGATGTAGCGCCAGGATTGGCCGGTGCCGACATCCATGGAATTCTCAACGTAGATTTCTGATGCGTAGCCGCCGTCGGCATAAGTGCCTGTAACCTGGCCCGCCGGATTGAAATTTCCGTTGTGAAGCCAAACCATGACCTCAGTTGTGATGTCCGGCGCGCCGCCCTGCGCCTTGCTGGTCATCCAGAATTCCATCGCCACGTTGTACTGATCGGTCTGGCCGGAAATGTCGAGATCGAAGCTGACGTCAAAATCCTTCAGTTCATCGACACGCGACTCCAGCGCTGTCCCGCCAGCCTCGTCCCATGGTTTGTATCCGGCGGTAATTTCAGGATAGGCCAAAACGCCAAAAGGGGAGTTGGTCGGCCAGTTCCAGTTAAACTGGATGTTTGATGTCGGGGCTGACGTGTCGAACTGAATTGTCTGCGTGAAATCAACGCCATTGACCAGCGTGTGCTTGCCCCAGACATTGTTGACAATATTGTAAACTCCGGACTGGTAATGGGCCCAGTCGTCAGACAGAAGCATTCGCGGCATGGCGGTCTTGCCCTTACTGGCGTCCCGGTCCGGCATTTGCGCACCCTGCGCGAGATCCGGACTGGAACAAGTTTCGTCTGACCACTTGGATAGGCTTCGCACCAAGAAAAATCACTTCACATAGTGCAACTTGAACGGCCAACCCGTGACATCTGGTCTGCGAGAAATGCATTTGAATGAACCGCGTGAGCAAGCTTTGCCCACGCGATCACATAGACGTAACAGGCTCAGATCACA
>JANMQE010000454.1:0-17550 GCA_031370195.1 Phyllobacteriaceae bacterium | reverse complement strand
CGCCACGATGGGGCCGACCGGCGTCGATGAAACGGCCTACGGCCTTTTGACGTTCGCCAGCGGCATAACGGCTGAGATTGCCTGTTCTGTGCGCAACGAGATGGACAATGCCGTCATTGCCATTGGCGACAAGGGCAGTGTCCGCCTGTCAAACCCATGGGTCCCCGGCCGCAACGCCGGACCATCAGACTCGCAGATCGAAGTGACCGTTGATGGCAAGACGCGCGTTGAGGACATCCGCTCGCACCATCACCTGTTCGCTTTCGAGGCAGATCTAGCCAGCAAGGCCGTCGCGGCTGGCCGGAAGCAGGCGCTGTCGCCCGCCATGGGCCACGCAGACAGCATCGGCAACGCCGAGACGCTCGACCGCTGGCGGCAGGAGGTCGGCTACGTGACATTCAACGAAAAGCCGGCAACCAACCGCAAGCTGTCCGGCGTCATCCCGTCCGGACTGCCGTCCATTCCCAAGGTCACATTGGAAGGCGTGCCGCTCCCCGTGTCGCGCCTTGTGGTCGGCTGCGACAACAAGAATGACATCGGCTCCGGCGCCATCATCTGGGACGCGTTCATGGAGGCGGGCGGCAACGCGTTTGACACCGGCTTTGTCTATGGCGGCGGACTGCACGAAAAGGTGCTGGGTGAATGGATCGCCGCGCGCGGCGTTGAAAAACACATCAATATCATCGTCAAAGGCGCGCACACGCCTTACTGCTCCCCGCGCGCACTTGCCGCTCAGCTCGACATCTCTCTCGGACGCCTCGGCATCAGCCACGCACCCATTTACATCATGCACCGCGACAATCTTGATGTGCCGGTTGGAGAGTTCGTCGATGCGCTCAACCGTCTGCACGATGCGGGCAAGATCGGCATCTTCGGCGGTTCCAACTGGTCGGTGGCACGGTTTGCGGAGGCCAATGAATATGCTGCAAAGCACGGACTCAAGCCCATGTCCTTGCTGAACAATAACCTCTCGCTTGCCGTCATGGAAAAGCCGATCTGGGACGGCTGCGTCACCTCCAATAACGCAGACACGCTCAAGTTCATGCGCGACAATTCCGTGACCCACATCAGCTGGTCATCGCAGGCGAGGGGTTATTTTCTGCCGGAGGAACTGCGCAACCGCTTGCCCGCCGACATCGGCCCTGAGACCTGCTTTGGCTCAAAGGCAAACGAAGAGCGCCGCGCGCGTGCAGAACAAACGGCAAAAAAATACGGCGTCTCCACCCACAACATCGCAACCGCCTGGGTGCTGGCACAAAGCTTCCCGTCGCTGGCGATCATCGGTCCAAGGTCGCCGGGAGAAATTGTGTCAACGCTGCCGGGACTGGGTGTAACGCTGACAGCGGAAGAGGTGCGGTGGTTGAATTTCGAGTAAAGCGGCTGCGTCAAATCGGCCACAGCGTTCCTCCGCGTTAAGTTCAAGATAGAAAGACTGTCGTGAAAAGCCCATCCCGGCTTGGCACACTCGATAGTTTTGTGCTTACCTTTTGTTAACACTTCGGGCGAGGGCGTTAACATGGCAGTGCATGGCATGCGGCGGTTTGCCGAACAGAAGCCTGTGTTCGCGGCAGCTTTGGCCACGGCGCTTTTGTCATCTGCAGCGCTTGCCGATCCGCCGCAGCTGACGGCAGGGCCGACGATCACCCTTCCCAACGACTATGATTTCCTCGGTCGGCCCACGGCGCGTACGACGCAGTTGATGGTGTCGGAACGCGGGTTGGCCCTTTCGTTGCCGGACGTGCTAGCCGCCCCGCCTGCGGTGAGCGATCGCACGGTCACCGCCACGCCGTTCCGCGCCAGCGTGCTGGATGGTTTTGTGGTGGATGGACCTGCAAGTTATGTGGCTGGCAGCGCGAACGTCGGCTTCGAGGATTTCAATCCTGAAGATACCACGACGTTTAGCAGTTCATTTCAGTATTCACTGACGGAAACGGTCACCACCATCGACACGCAGGTCGCGGGCAGCGGGATCACTGCGATTGTCCGGGCGGGGGGCGATACTCTTGGTCAGGTGACAGCAGCGACATCAGCGGATGCGCAGGCTGCGGCGCTTTCGGGTGTGTCGACCGCCGGATTGCCCGGGCGGGCATTGGCACCCGTGGTGAACGCAGGCGGCACCACAGAAACCATCACCTCGACGACCACCAGCCTGCTGACGGGTCGCGACTCCTATCTGGCCACAATCCTGATCGTTCCAACACGGTATCCCGACGGCCATGTCAGCACGATTCTGGTGGGCAACATCGGGCGCTGCGACCAGCCGTTCAGCGGCTGCGAAGGGGGGCTGGTGTATACGACAAGTCCCGGCTCGACGCACATCGACACGGCGTTTTTCCAGGACCTCTACGTCACCACCACGACCGAGCGGTTCATTACCTCGACCGGGACGGTGTTCGTCGACATCCCGCTGGCGGGCTACGGTCAGGCGCATCCTGCTGCGCAGGCCGTGGGGTTTGAGCTTGGCGGGCTGTTCCTGCGGCGGCTGCTTTTAGAAAGCGAAGGCGCGGTGGTGGAAGAGGGCGACGGCGGCACTGCACCGTTCACAGTGTTCATCGAGGCGGCGGGCGATGCCGGGCGGTTTGGCGCGCATGACGGATTTGCGGCGTCGGATTACAATTTTGCCGGCGTGCGGGGAGGGATTGCATTTGCGAGTGATCCGCAGATGACACTCGGGGCGGCATTTGAAGCGGGCGCGTGGTCGTGGGACTCCAACGACCCGCTGATCCCCGAAAGTGCAGACGGCGAAACCTACAAGCTGGGTGCATTTGCACAGTGGCGGCCGGGTGCATGGCGGGTGAATGCGGCCCTGTTTGCCGGTCAGCAGCATGTGCAAGGTTCGACCGGCGCAACGCTCGGCGGGCCAGGCCTGTCCGCCTACAACGCCACGGTCTTTGGTGCAGGTGTGGAAATCGGCCATGAATTTGCGATGGCAGGTCTTGCCGTGACGCCAAGCGCCGGTCTGGATGTGCTCGGCTGGTCTTCGCCTGCAACGAGTGAAACCGGCGGCCTCGCCCCGCTCACCATCGCCGCAGCCAGCCGTATTCAGGCGCGCCCGAACATCGGCGTCAAGCTTGCCAAACGCATCGCGCTCGAAAACGGCGGCACGCTCGACCTTGGCGCATCAGCCAAGCTGCTGTGGACCCTCGGCGATCAGGCCCGCTCCGTGACGTCAAGCGGCGGGACCAGCTACACGGTGGACGGGCCGACAAACGGCGTCGGCGCAGAAATCGGCATGAATGCAAGCGTTGCAGTTTCGCAGTCAGCCTCGCTGACCGGCGCAGTGGCAGCGCGGTTCTCTGAAAGCGGCAACAGCTTTGGCGGCAATGTTGGTTTCAAGATGAAGTTTTGAGAGCGCGGGCTCGCCTAGCCCTTCACCTTCAGCGTCTCCCGGAACTGGTCAATGATCGCACGTTCGTCCGGCGCGGCGGGGCATTAGAAGTTTCCGCAGCCCCAATTGCCATTGACGTTTTCCGTAAATCCCGTATGTTACGGAAAAATGGAATGGCATCATGACCAGCATCGCCACCGCAGCGTCTGTCTCGAAAAGCTTCGGCACCTACCAGGATGCCGCAGTTCGCGCGCCAGTGATTATTACCAAAAATGGCAGGCCCCGCACCGTCCTGTTGGCGTATGAGGACTACATGCGATTGGCGAGGCGCGACCGTCGGGTCGACTTGACAGTTGAACTCTCGGATGCGGAAGTCGACGCGGTCGAAAATGCCAGGATGGCACCAGGACTGGAGGATCTGAACAGCGAGCTTCCCGACGGCATGCATGCTGCCCGCTGACATAAGGGTAGGTCACGTCCTGCGCTATTCTTATCTCTGGCATTGGCAATACTTGGAAGGTCGCGACGACGGTGACAAGGACCGGCCGGTATTGGTCCTTGCAATTGTGTCTATGCTCGAAGACGGCAGTCCATTGGTTCGTGTTCTTCCGATAACGCACGTGCCTCCCAAAGATTTGACGCAGGCCGTTGAACTTCCTGTTTTGGTGAAGCGTCGGCTCGGAATGGACGAAGAGCGCTCGTGGATCATTTTGAGTGAGAGCAACAGATTTGCATGGCCGGGCCCCGATCTGCGGCCTGCTGCCACCGATTCAGGCTATCTCGGCCCCTTGCCTCCCGCCCTGTTTCAAACGGTAAAGAGCCGCTTTGTTGAATTGGCCCGGCAGGGAAGCCATAAGGTAGCAGCTCGAAGCGAATAGAGGCGCGTGCCTAGCCTTTCACCTTCAGCGTCTCCCAGAACTGGTCAATGATCGCGCCTTCGTCCGGCGCGGCGGTCTTGTTGAACAGCGTGGCGAACATCAGCGCGCCGGGGCCGAGACGCATCGTGTAAACGGCAACTATGAGCTCATTGTCTGCATCAGCGGCCATGGCGCGCACGCCGTTGATTTCAGCTCCATCCTTGAGCTTGCGGCTGACGTCCTTGCGAGAAATCCGAACTCCGCTGGCAATCGGTCCGGCGAGCATGCTGTTCAGGAAAATGTCGCGCACAGTGAGAAGATCCGCATCGCCGACCTCCAGGTGGCGCTCGACAATGATGTGCGTGCCGTTGGGTGTCGAGGCGTCATAGCGGGTCAGGGCAGGGTCGAACTTCATCACCTCGACAGTGACGGCGGCAGGGTGGCTGAAGGAGAATTGGTCGGTTTCAAACACGCTGTCATCGTTCTGGCGGAACCCGATCGCAACATCCTCGCCGGACTTCAGGCGCACGGTAACATCATCGCCGGGCGCAACTGCGTAGTCTTTGCCCTCGATGGTCAGCGAGAAGATTTTCTCAGCCGCTTCGGCTGTCACCGCCATGAGGCAGCCTGCCAGAACCGGAAGCACAAAACGCCGCCAAGTAGTCATCATCTGAACCCTCTCTGCCGCCCGACAATTAGCGCACGAATGCCAGTGTGTCGCAAGGGCAGGGTAGTTGGTTCAGACAGAGGTCGTTTATTGTGCGACGTGTGCCGCCTTCAAAGCAAACGCTCACGACGACGACACCATGTCGAACAGAGTTTGCGATCACGCCACGCGCAGCGCGGCTGCCAAACTGTGATCTGTGTGCGGCCTGACGGCAATCTCCACATCCTGTCCGAGCGCGACAAGAAAACGCATGAGTCGCTCGACAGAAAACTGCCGAAAGTCGCCGCGCAGCATCTTTGAAATATCAGGTTGCTTCACCCCGAGAAGCGTCGCAGCGTCCACTTGCTTCAACCCGCGTTCGCGCATCAAAAGGTCAATTTTCAGCACGAGTTTGGCTTTCACCAAATGCTCTCCTGCATCTGCAAGACCGACATCCTCAAAAACATTCCCGCTGCTTTTTTCATGGTCTATCTGCGCGGACATGATCAGCCTCCTTGTTCCAAATGCTCCGCATCGCGCAAGCAGCGGCGGACAAGATCTATTTCACTCTGTGGCGTCGCGATGCCTGTCTTCGACTTTTTCTGGAATGCATGAAGCACATACACTGATGAGACAAAGCGGACAGTGTAGACCGTTCTAAACGCATCTCCCTGAAAGCCGGTCACAATTTCGACAATGCCTGCTCCGCCAAATCCTGTCAGCGACTTTGCCTTGCGATGCCTGAGACCTTGCTGAGCTTGAAAAAGCGCGTAGCCCACCTCAGATTTTATCTCGTCGGGAAACGCAGAAAAATCCTTGCGGCTCGCGCCAACCCAGACAAGCTGCTTTGCGTGATATGACATTCAAGTACGCCAATTATAGTGAGTTCACTATATTGTCAACTTGGCCAACTCGCCATTTTTCAATTAGTTCGCCGCCTTCACAGCAAACGCATAGCTTACCGCCACTTCCTCCAGCCGCGAAAACCGCCCCGACGCACCGCCATGCCCTGCCGACATGTTGGTTTTCAGCATCACGGGCTGCGAGCCCGTGTTATGCTCGCGCAGCTTGGAGACCCACTTGGCTGGCTCCCAATAGGTGACGCGCGGGTCGGTGAGGCCGGCGATGGCGAGGATTGCCGGATAGGATTGGGGCTTCACATTGTCGTACGGCGAGTAGGCGGCAATGACTTTGTAGTCTTCGACCGACGTGATCGGATTGCCCCATTCCGGCCATTCCGGCGGGGTCAGCGGCAGCGTGTCGTCGAGGATTGTGGTGAGCACATCGACGAACGGAACTTCGGCAATGATGCCGCAGAACAGGTGCGGGGCCATGTTGGCAACCGCGCCCATCAGCATGCCGCCCGCCGAGCCGCCATGGGCGACAATGCGGCCGGGCGCGCAAAAGTGATTGGCGGTCAGATATTCGCCAGCCGCGATGAAATCCTTGAACGTGTTCTCTTTGTGCTCGCGCTTGCCCGCATCATACCAGCGGTAGCCGCGCTCCTTGCCGCCGCGGATATGCGCAATGGCATAGACAAACCCGCGATCCGCCAGCGAGAGACAGTTGGTGTTGAACCCAGACGGTATGGAAATGCCATAAGCGCCATAGCCATAGAGCAGGCAGGGCGCGGTGCCATCGAGCTTGGTGGTCTTGTGATAGACCAGCGACACGGGAACCAATTCGCCATCATGGCTCGGCGCCATCACGCGGCGTGTCACATAGTCAGCACTGTTGTGGCCGCTCGGCACCTCTTGTGTCTTGAGCAACGTACGCTTACGCGTCGCCATGTCATAGTCATAGGTCTGCGACGGCGTCGTCATCGACGAATAGGAAAAGCGGATCGTGTCAGTCTCATATTCCGCCGCGCCCTGAAGCCCGAGCGAATAAGCTTCCTCTGCAAAGGCGATCAGGTGTTCCTCGCCGGTCTTGCGGTCACGGATCACAATGCGCGGCAGGCCATCCTCACGCTCCAGCCGCACCATGTGGTTCTGGTAGGCTGATACGGACAGGATGAGACAGCCCTCGCGGTGCGGCACGAGGTCTGTCCAGTTCTCCTTGGAAGGCGCAGAAGCGGGCGCTTCGCAAATCTTGAAGTCCTTCGCGCCGTCCGCGTTGGTCAGAACGTAGAAAATATCGCCGGCCTCGCTCAACGAATACTGCACGCCCGGCTCCCGCGCCGCGACAAGCTTCGGCATGGCCAAGGGCTCATTTGCCGGAATCAACCGGATTTCAGACGTCTCGTGGTCATTGATCGAGATGAACACATGATCGTTCAGCATGCTGCCATGCACATCAATGAAAAAGCCGGGATCGGCCTCTTCATAAACAGTCGCATCAGCCGCACTGTCGGTTCCCAGCCGGTGATAGCGGATTGCAATCGGGCGATGGTTCTCATCCAGCACCGCATAGAAAAACCCGTTCGCATCCTCGTCAAACACCCCGCCGCCGCCGGTGTTTTCCACACGATCAGTCAAGTCTTCGCCCGTTGTGAGATCGCGCACCAGCATCTGGTAATACTCAGAGCCCGCATCATCGAACGACCACAAGAGCCGCTTGTGATCAAAGCTGTGCCCGACGCCGCCGAGGCTGAAGAATGGCTTGTCTTTGCCCTCACTATCGCCGTCGAGAAATACATGGCTCTCGCCGCCATCGCGCGGGGTGCGGAAATAGCGCGGATACTGGCCGCCGGTGACGAATGCCATGCCGTAGGCATAAGGCCCGTCCTTCATCGGAATGGAGCTGTCATCCTCCTTGATCCGGCCCTTCATCTCGCCAAAAAGCTGTGTCTGAAGATCAGCCGTGTCCGCCATCAGCGCCTGCTGATAGGCATTCTCTGCCTCCAGATGCACACGGATCGCAGGATCAAGCACGGATGTGTCGCGAAACACGGCTTGCCAATTGTCCGCACGCAGCCAGGCGTAATCATCGGTGCGGGTGATGCCGTGGCGGGTGTCCGACACCGCGCGCTTGGTCGCGCGCGGTGCAGGCATGAACATGTCGAAACTGGTGTTTTTCAACCTTGGTCCTTTCCAATAAGCAATCGGGATCTTGTGGACCGTTACGCCTTGTCCTTGTCAAACACCATCGCCGTGCCGTTCATGCAGTAGCGAAGCCCCGTCGGGCGCGGGCCGTCGTTGAACACATGGCCAAGATGCGCGTCGCAATCGGCGCAGCGGATTTCGGTGCGGGTCATGAAAAACCCGCGATCAGCATGTTCGGACACCGCGTCCGGCGCGATCGGGGCAAAGTAGCTTGGCCAGCCGGTACCGGAATCAAACTTGGTCTCGGAGCGGAACAGCGGCTTGTCACAACAGACACAGCGGTAAAGTCCCGCATCGTGATTGTCCCAGTTGGGCCCGGTAAAGGCGCGTTCCGTGCCGTGCTTGCGCGCAACGTGATATTGCTCGGGCGTCAGCTGCTCGCGCCATTCCGCGTCGCTCTTGTTGACCTTGGTGTGGGTTGTTTCGTTCATTGTCGTTGCTCCTTGGATGACACAGATATAGTCGTCTCCGCTGCATTTTACAGCCCGGCGCACTGTGGTCACCCAGGAGTGAACTGTGGTTGATTTTTGCGCGATACGCCAATCGGCCGTCACGAATCCGGCTCTGACTCAATGCATGTTCAAAGTTCCAGCGTCAGTGTCATTGCCTCCATTTGCGAATCGCCAACCTGACGCAGGGTAAATACCCTATAGATCGAAAGAGTGTTTATGTGACTGAACTCCACTTGATATTCTCTACTCCAAAGACGAAATTGTTCAAAAAAGGCAAAATAACGCGCGCTATTACTGCAACAATCCAAGATTTCATTTGACAGTCGGCAAGTGAAGTAAAATAAGGACGTATTGATCAGGTTTGGTCCGCGTGCAATTGGCCATTGATCAAGTCGCGGCGAGTGCCGCATTTCATGTCACAACAGACCGAACTGGAAAAAAACAAATGTCTGACTCCATGAACGATGCCGCCAGCCGCCACGAGATGCTGATGGAACTGACTGCCGAAGTTGTTGCTGCCTATGTAAGCAACAATTCGGTTCCTGCAGGCGAGTTGCCTTCGCTTATTTCCGAAGTGCATGCCGCACTTGGCCGCATGGACACACCCGCTGCGCCTGCACCTGTAGCGGAGAAGCAGAAGCCGGCCGTCAATCCAAAGCGTTCCATCCACGACGATTACATAATCTGCCTGGAAGATGGCAAGAAGTTCAAATCGTTGAAGCGTCACCTGATGACCCATTTCGGTCTGTCCCCCGAGCAGTATCGCGAGAAGTGGGAACTGGACGCCAATTACCCGATGGTCGCCCCGAATTACGCCGCAGCGCGTTCTGTGCTCGCCCGCAAGATCGGTCTTGGCCGCAAGCGCAAAGTCGCCGCGCGCTGATCCAATAACAGATCATCCAAACCCCGGCGTTCATTCGCCGGGGTTTTGTTTATTCATGTTCTCAACGAGCCTCACTCAAAATTCAGTTTGGCGAGTCAAATGGCGTGGTTTTCGAGAAGCATCGGGTCCCCGCCAGTCCCTTGGGACTTGAGGGCGGGGAGTCTTTGGCGGAGCATACTCTTGTATGTGAGCATCGGAAGCGCAGAAAACCGCTTCAGTTGACCGCCAAAGTGAATTTTCAGCAGGCTCGGAGTGATTTGACCGCCAGGTAAAGGCTGATGTGCCTTCCCGCGTCGTAACGCCCCGCGCGCGCCTTGCATCTGCGGCGCTCCCGCTCAAGCATCGGGGCCAGATATTCCAGCATCTGCGCGCGTTCATGCAGCTCCAGCTTTGCGATGCCGCGCTCAAATGTTGCCGTCTGACCGGCGATTTCCTGCACGACTGTTGGCCGTCCCGAGCCGTCTGGCCTCGTTGATCTGCCATTGAGAATTGCAGATGCCGTCTTCAAATATTGGGTTCGATTCATCACTTTTTCCCGGATTGCATGTCCACGCATCATGAAGCAGGTTCAGGCAATGGGGATAAGTTCAGCGACTATTTATTTTTTCATTTTTCTATCCACCTGCAAAAATGCGTAATATTTCAAGATACTGAAACATAAAAGTCAATAAATTCAATAATTTGATGACAATTCATAGATGCTTCAGCATCGGAAAACAAATTTTGCAACAACCTTATCCACACTCTTGCAACTCCCATTAAAAGAAAATATTCCTATTTTTACTCGGGAGCTGACACGTGGATTTCAAGACACAAAAGCGGGCGGATGCCCAAAGGACAATCTATCGGGAGTTGAAGATCGCGTTTGACGGGCGCTTCAGCCCGGCGGGCAAGATGCGGAACGAGGAAACGATCGCGATTTGCGATGGCATGATTGACATACTCGCGGCCTGTTTTTCCATTCCAAGCCTCGACATCCGCTCAAATAGCCGCGCCAATGCGTCGGTCGCGCGGGTCAGGCAGGTAGGCATGTATATTTGTCACGTCGCGCTTGGCCTGACGATGCTGGAGGTCGCCACCGGTTTTGTCCGAGACCGCTCCACTGTCGTCCATGCCTGCCATCTCATCGAAGACATGCGTGATGATTATGAGTTCGACAACATCGTCGGCACCATCGAGCGCATGGCACAGGCCGCATTCGGCGCATTTTCGGAGCGCTGAGCGATGACATCTTCAACTGAGACCAACACGCACAAGCGTGGCCAAAAAGCTGTGCTCCTGTTCCTGCAATCAGGATCAAAAATCGCGAAGTGCCAGAAAGAAGCACATCTGTGCTTGCGCAGCGCCACCCAAACCCTCGAAGTGCCGATGGCAATCCTGTCAAGTCTTGCTGTTGCCGGATTGATCGTGCGCAACGCCCAGCAAGTAGTCTTGTCACCAGCCGGGCAGGAGCTTGCGGCCCAGCTCAAGCAGCGCCCGGATCTGGCGCTTCAAGAACAGCAGCCCGATCATAACGCAGCGCCGGTCATTGTGCTCAAGAATGACAGCGAATCGCCGCTGACTGCGCTGCAAAGCGGCGCACGAACCGGCGGGCGGCCGTTTTTGTCCCAATCCGAATATGACGCAGGCGAGCGCATCCGTAGCGATTTCACCCGCGCCATGCTGATGCCGCGCACGTCGGCAAACTGGACGGCATCAGTATCCGTGGGCAGACGCGCAGGCGACAGCAACGGCGTCGAAACCTTGACCAACTCGGCGCTGGCGGCAAGACAGCGCTTTGAAGCGGCACTCTCAGGGCTTGGCCAAGACCTGTCCGGCGTCGTTGCAGACATCTGCTGCTTTCTCAAAGGCTTTGAACAAGTTGAAATGGAGCGGAAATGGCCCAAGCGCTCGGCAAAATTCATGCTCAAGGCCGGCCTTGCCGTGCTTTCGCTGCATTACTGGCCGCAAGCACCGAGAGCACAGAAAATGCGCCGCTGGGGCGCGCCAGACTACCGGCCGGAGATCACCTCACACCGATGAACTCATGCAGCTGCGAGCGCGGTTTCGGAATCGCGCCTTATCCGCTGCACCATTGCCTTCAACCCGTTCGAGCGCTGCGGCGACAAATGCTGGTCAAGGCCAAGCGTCTTCAGAATATCAAGCGCATCGGTGGATTTGATGGTGCTGGCCTTCTGTCCGGAGTAGATCGCCAGCACCAGCGCGACAAGGCCGCGCACAATGTGCGCATCCGAATCGCCCTTGTACGAGATCACCGGGTCCGCGCCGCTGCCGATGGATGTGTCAAGCCAGACTTGGCTGACACACCCTTGCACCTTGTTGGCATCCGTCCGCGCCGCATCGGTGAGCAGCTCGAGCGACCTGCCGAGGTCGATGATATATCGGTAGCGGTCTTCCCAATCATCGAGAAGTTCGAAATCACTGATGATCGTGTCGAGGTCAGGCTGCATGTACGGCTCCGCAATTTACACCCTCAATATGGGAAACAACCGCGTTGCCACAAGCCGGATAAAGCCGATATCAGCAGTCCTGCGATCAATCGTCCTGGATACCGCCGGTTTTGAGCTGTTCATCCGGTTTCTCAAACTGTGTCCTGAAACCATGATACGCCGCAAGCATCCCGGCTTTCGCTTGTTCCGCAGCCATCGATGCGCCGAGCCGCGCGGCTTCGCAACCCGATGGATTGCGCACGCACACCGTCGCAAGGTCCGCCATCGTCAAGTCGAACGCCTGTCCGAGCGTCTCCGCATTGATGCCGCTCTTGAACACATCCGCGTGCCGCACACCCGGCAGCACGGCGCTCGCCAGAACCGCCCAAAATCCGATCCGCACCATCAGTCTGATCAAGGCACTATCCCGCAGGGTTGGTTGTCGATTGCTTGACGCCCATGTTGGCAGCAAGCCTTTGACTTAATGTTTATGCGTCGGGAGCCATCTCGGGATCATTCAAATTGGCACAGGCGCGAAAACTGCGCATTATCCAAACATCCTGTTGAAATAACTACATAAAATATCTGACTATCGTGTCTGAGCCGCAAAATGCTGGCAACGGTTCATTTACCACGTTGCCGGTTAAGGGCATCCCTTGTGGTGATCTATCGGCGCTTCACGGCAATCGGGCGGTGAAAAAGCCCCTGCCTTATTCATTCATTAAACCGGGAATGCGAATTTCCAAACAGGGTCTCAACGAGTCCGCCAGTGTTGGTGAAGAGTAAATGAGTGTATGAGCGTGGCGTCAGGAAAAGGCATCTGGAGAACCGGCGTCGAGTCCGTTTCGACCATGTGTCGCAATTGGGTGAACGCCGATGTGGCAGACCCGGATGAAGCCGGTCTGCAAGCGCGCGTCATCGGCCTGCTGTTTTCTGTTCCATGTCTTGCCACCTTGCATCTTGGCGTCAATTTGCCTGCGCTTTCCGGTAACGGTTCTATCGTTCCAATGCTGGCGCTTGGCTTTGCAATTCCGGTGATCGCCGCCGCATGTCTGTCGATTTCCGGCACACAGGGAATGCGAAATCTGGTCATTGCGCTGATTGCGCCGGTAGCGTTTCTTGTCGCGACTGGTGGTCGCGTTGGTCTGGCACCGCTTTTCTACCTCATTCTCGCCATCGCTGCTTTCGAGGCATGGCGCGCGCCACAAAGCCGGAAAGCGTGGAAGACATCAGCAGCCTTGCTCGGTGCAGCTGCATCACTCACCGCAGTCTGGGCACCGTTCGGGCCGCTGGTTGCAGGCAGCTTTGCGGGTTCGGGCATCGTCGCACTGGCTGCAATTGCTTACGCGCTGACCGCCGGGAAAAAGCAAGACAAAGTCAGTCAGACTTCGGTCTCGCCGTCCTTTGAGATGATGGAACGCCTTGTTTCCCCGACCGGCGCTCTCGTGTTTCAAATCTCTCGCAAGGGATTTGTCAGCGCGGTGAGCAGGAGTGCCCTTTCAAATCTGGATTTGACGACGGAAGATCTTGCAGCAAAGGGCCTGAGCGAACGCATTCACCTTGCAGACAAGGTCAAGTTCCTGACTTGGCTGGATAGTGCTGCCGATGAGCCGGAGTCTCGTGCGATGTGCATTCGTTTGCGCAGTGGACGCGTGAGCGGGCACGGCGTCCCCGAATGGGTCGCGTTTGATGCCTTTGCGAAGACCATTCAGGACGGCATTCTCCTGACAGCAGTCCAAAGTGTACCGGCAAAGGCAGACGAAATAGCCAACGCAGCACCGGCCAACGATGCGCTGACCATTGTCAGCCACGAGCTGCGCACACCGCTCAATGCCATTGTCGGCTTTTCGGATATGCTCAAACAGGAAATGTTCGGCCCGCTGCAAAATGATCGCCAGCGCGAATACATTGAGCTCGTCCACCAGTCCGGTGTCCACTTGCTTGGCGTCGTCAATGCCATGCTGGATTGGTCACGCATCGAAAATGGAACGATGCATCTTGAGCCAATGCCTTTCGAGCCGACCGATGCCGCAGCCTTTGCCATTGGCGTGGTCTCGCCCTGTGCGATGAAAAAGCGGATCGGCCTTGATTTCCAGCCATCGGCAGGCTTTGAAGCCTTTGACGGTGATCAGCGCGCCTGCCAGCAAATCATGATCAATCTGCTGTCCAACGCGCTGAAGTTCACGCCCGAGTGCGGCATGATCCGGCTTGATGTTGATGTCGAAAATGACCGGCTGCTGATTGTCGTCGAGGACAACGGTATCGGCATGACCATGGAGCAGCAGCGCCGCGTCGGCACACCGTTTTATCAGGTCAACAACGGCCATACGCGCAGTCACGAGGGCACCGGCCTTGGCCTTGCCCTTGTCAAGCAAATGGCCAAGCTGCATGGCGGCTCTGTCGAAATCGACAGCGAGCCGGGGCGCGGCACCAAAGTAACGGTCGCATTGTCACCGCTGCGGTCAACGGCAGCAGATACGGTTTTGTCACCAACGGCAGCGGACGAATCCGTCCGCATCATTCGTGTTTATGAGGAGCGCGCACATGGCACGCAACGCAAGACGGCCTAAACCCCAACCGACCTATATGGACGTGGCGGGAATGCTGATGTCCGGTGCCGGGCAGCGCATTTCTGACAATCCGGCCCTTGCAGGCAGCAGCGTCGCCTTTGCGGTGGTCATGTTCTACGTCGCCACCAACGCGCTGTTCTACCAGCCGTTCCAACACAAGGACACGCTGTTTTCCACGCGTTCAATGCAGACCTATGTCGCACCCGTGTTGCCCAAACCCTTGGCATCGCTGACGGCACGGGACTCCAAGACGCAGTCATTCAAGGTGACGCGCGAGACGGCGATGTCTGCCGCCAAACCGCTGTCCGACCCGACGCTGGCCGATATCCAGAGCGCGCTGGCACAATTGAACATGTATTCCGGCAGTGTTGACGGCCTTACGGGCCCGAAAACCCGCGCAGCCATAGCCAAGTTCCAGCAGGAGGCGGGTTTGGAGCCAACAGGCGAAATCGACCCGCTGCTGCTTGACGCGATACGCACGGCGTCAATACCAGCAGAAAAAGTCCCGGCGCCCGTCTCAAAAAGCAGGCAGGTCAAAGTAAAACCGGCGGTCAAGCAAGTCTCCGCTCAGGAAATGCCAAAAGCTGTGCCGCAAAAGCCGGTTCCGCAGCCCGAAGAGGTCACCGAGGCTGAAACCACTGCACCAGCGCAAGCCGGCAGCCTCTCCAATGACGACGTGCTGCGCTTGCAAGCCGGCCTGAAAGCCTTTGGCAACGGCAGCATCGACGTGGACGGCCGCATCGGCACGAAGACCCGCGATGCGATCCGCGAGTTCCAATCGCTGTTTCAACTGACGGTATCCGGCGAACCGAACCGCGAGGTGCTGGAAAAGTTGCAGGAAATCGGCCTCGTCGCCGGATGACGCCGTGCCCCGCCTGACATCAACGTTTTTCGTCGCGCAACTGGTTCGCAGGGTTAACGGCTCCGGCGGCTTTGCGGCGGTTGTGAAGAAGGGTGCCGATGAGGCCGGCGCGGTTCACATCGCGGTGCGGGCTCGTGATGGCACGTTGCGCTTCTACAGGCCCGCCATGCAAATGTCCTACGATGATGAAACCACCGGAGGCCGGCTGTTCCAACTGGACCCCACAATCGTTCAAGACAACGTGCTAAGCGACTTCATCGACAAGGAACAGCGCTTTGATCCGGACTTCTGGGTCGTCGAGCTGGAAACACCGTTAGACAGCACAGCGCTGCCATTTGAGACCGTCACGCCTTGAGCGCTGTCTCGTCTTCAACAATCTGATCCGAATTGACAGCCATGCGCTTGAACGCAACAGATATCTCATCGGCCTTCCAGCGCCGCAACGTGTCTACCGCCTTGTCCCTGTCAAGCTGCTCGAACCGCTCGCGGAACAGGCGGATTTCCAGCCGGTTCGAGCCAATGTGAGGGTTCAGCGCACAGGAGATGACAAATGCGGAATCAACGCTGACATCAAGCGCCCGCAGCACGGTCAACAGTTCGCCGGTCGCTACGCGCCGGACCAGCCGCTGCACCTTGCCAAACGTCAGTCCGGTCGCATCAGTGATTGCCGTGGCAAACAGCCCCGTGTCTTCGTGCAGCACGAGCCGGATCAGCTTGGCCGCATTGCCGGCAGCGACCAGTTCGCGTTCATCAGTCTCCGCATCTGCGGGCAGGGCCTCCTCTGCCCTGCCCAACGACAGCGCAAGATCGGCCAGCAGCGAGCGCGCCTGCGCCGCCGTGGTCGGCTTCAGGTTTGTCAATTCGATTGGCCCGCCTGATACTGCAATACCCGCCGCCCTTGTGCGCACCCGCTCGTCATCCACCAACGCCAGCGCTTCGATCACGTCATTGGGCAAATGGCTGCGCCGCGCGATGATCCTTGCATGGTGCGTGCCCTTGCGCCCGATGATCGCAACCAGATCAATCGCCGCCAACACCGGTGACAACAGCAACAGCGGCGCGCAGATTTCGACCGGCTCGTCGCACAGTCGTCGCACAAGATTTCCCGGCGCGCTGCCATTCTCCGCCAGTGCCGCGCAGATGAACCGTTTGGTCTGGTCGCTCGCAAACGGCAGGATCGGCGACGCCAAATCCTCGACTTGGTTGCAGTCCCGCCTGTTCGGCTTGGACAGCGCGACAAATGCCGAAATCGAGGCGCGCAGGATCTCGTCCTTGCGGTTGGCTTGGCCCTGTTGTTCCAAGGCGCGAAAATGCGTCGGCACGGAAAGCCCCTTCGTCAGATTGATCGGCCATAATAAGGGCACAAGTGTTAGCAAGCTGTTAACCTTGTTCGGGTGACAACAGTTTCAGGGGAAGATTCGTAACACCGGAAGGTATGGTGGAGCTTGGGAATGGCCGCAATTTTAGCATTCAATCCGTCTATGGCGCGGCCCAGGCGCTTGGCGGACGCATCACCCGGACCATCCGGCGAAGTCGTCTTCTTCACCGGCGTGCGCTACGAACGTCTGTCAACCATCGCAGCCATCAAACCGGCACCCCAGCCATCGCCATCCAAGCCGCAACGCCTCAAATCCAAAGCCTGAACCTTGCAAAGAGATCGTTTTGAAACTCGTCAGGCCGAGTCGAAAATGGTGATTTTTTAGCATCGAAGCGCAGCGTACTTTTGGGGTCCCCGCCAGCGGCTTGCGGCTCAAGGGCGGGGCAGATATGCGTACGTGAGCACCGAAGCGCAGAAAAGCGCCATTTGCTGACCGGCCTCACGAGTTTCAGAACGGTCTCTTACAGCGGCTCACACGACGCCGACCGGATAAAATTCATCACCTGAGCCTTCATGCTCACTTCCGGCACAAACGCCCGCATCACAACAAACCCATCGCGCACATCAGCCTCGGCAAATACCGAATTGACCAATTCGGCAGGCATGTCTTTTTGAAATTCGATCAGCTGAAGCGGCGTTGCCACAACAACATCCAGCGCGCCATCCTGCATCGACCGGTCATTGATCGAAAAAATATTCGCGCCTTGACGGTTGAAAATCGACAGCGACCAAAAATCGGGCGCAGCGCTGCCTGTGAGGCTGACCGGACCGTCCGCAAGCGAAAACTGGCACGCAGCAATGATGAAATTCGGGTCAAACGCCTGCATGCTCGCTGCAATGTCGGAATCAGCGTCAATGGTCGTGAACGCACCGGGCCTGGTGGTCCGCGACAGCCGGGCCCAGGCATCGTTTTCAGCCATGCGCGGGATGAGAAACAGCGTCGCGATATGCACCAGCAGCGCGCCCACAATCCCGAGTGCCAACGCGTAGAATGGTTTACCCATTGCATTCGCCCTTGGTCACCTTGGGCAGGCTGGTTTCAACAAGGCCCTTGTTGGTCGCCACGGGTGAATCATAAAGATTGAGCGCCAGAACGAAGCC
>JANMQE010000431.1:0-3372 GCA_031370195.1 Phyllobacteriaceae bacterium | reverse complement strand
CGCCTGCGTCAAAACGGAAAATCCCACCTTCAGGCAACCATCGCAACAGCCCGAAAACTCGTCATCCTTGCAAACGCAATCCTCCAAAGAGGCACACCATGGGTCCCCGAAAGACCCAAATGTTGAATATGGTTGCTCCCCGCAAGATGCGGGGAGAAGGGAAGACCAGCGCACCATCCATTGCCCGCCATCACCGAATCCCGCTACACCCACCCCATGATCTACAACCTCGCCGCCCTTGGGGCTGCCCTTGCCTGGGCCGTATCCGGCATCCTCTCCGCAAACCCGTCCGCCGCCCTCGGCTCGATCGCGTTTGTGCGTATCCGCATGACCATGGTGTTTTTCATGCTGGCGGCCGTGGTGTTGGTCACAGGCAGCTGGCGCACAGTGGAAACCGCACACATCACTCCGACAATCATCTCCGGTCTTGTAGGCATTCTGGCGGGCGACGCCGCGCTTTTTGCCACCATGAACCGCCTTGGCCCGCGCCGGTCCGGCATCCTGTTTTCATCCAACGCCATTTTCTCGGTGATCCTCGGCTGGCTGTTCCTCAATGAAAAGCTGAACGCCATGACACTCACCGGCATAGGCATCGCGCTCGCAGGCGTCATGCTCGCCATCCTCTTCGGCAAGCGCGGCACGGATGTCCATCAGTGGGAAGCCATCAAGGGCCCGCTTGGCTTCGGCATCGCCATCGGCCTGTTCGCCGGGCTTTGCCAGGCCATCGGCTCGATCATCGCCCGCCCGGTCATGGCCACCGGCGTCGACCCCTTCGCCATCGCCGCCATCCGCGTCGGCATCGCCTCGCTCGGCCTGACACTGGCCATGGTCGCAGGTGTCAAGTCCGCCCGTTCCAAAACCGCGCTGACCCCAAAGCTCATAGGCCAAACCGCCCTCTCCGGCTTCGCCGCCATGGGCGTCGGCATGACACTGCTCCTGTTCGCACTCAGAGGCGGCGAAGTCGGCATCATCGCCACCCTGTCAGCCACAACGCCAGCGCTCCTGTTGCCGCTCCTGTGGTGGAAAACGGGAGACAGGCCGCCAATGTTGGCGTGGGTCGGGGCGGGATTGGTGGTTGTGGGGTCTGGGTTGATCTTTGCGGGTTGATATCAATTTGACATCATATTGCCAAGAATGATATCGTTCCGAAAAAGGAAATTTGTATGCCCGCTATCACTGTCAGGAATCTTTCTATTGAAACGCATCGTGCGTTGAAAGACCGTGCCAAGCGCCACTCACGCAGCACAGAAGCCGAAATTCGGGCCATACTCAATGAGGCAACGGCTCCAGATAGAGTGGGTTTAGGCACTGCATTATTTCGCTTAGGTGAAAAGTACCGTGACCTTGAACTCGACTTTGAACGCGACAAATCTCCAATAGAACCTGCAGTTTTCGATTGATAATCGTCGACACAAATGTGGTCTCAGAGCCGTTCAAGCCAAGGCCGTCTGAGGCAGTCGGCGAGTGGCTGGACCGTCAAACTACGTCAGAACTGTTTTTAACCACTATCAGCTTGGCGGAACTCTATCGGGGCATCGCCATCTTGGCCGATGGCAAACGAAAGCAGTCGCTGAAAGAGGATACGGATAGTTTCAGAATTGAATATTTTGGTGGACGTGTTCTCGATTTTAACATGGACGCTGCGTTTGCTTTTGCTGAGTTGGCGGCCAAATCACGTGCGCTCGGAATCTCGATCTCATTTGCAGATGCACAGATTGCAGCCATTGCCCTAACGCGCGGCTTCGCCGTCGCCACGCGCGATACCGGCCCATTTGAGGCTGCGGGACTGAAAGTGATAAATCCTTGGGCGGACAGCTGATATTCCACTTCAACTTCCCCTTTTTCCCGAGCGAACGCTGCGCCGCGACACGGTACCGACTGCGGTCACGTAATATTGCGTTCTCGCCAACTTTCCCGGCAATCAACAGCGCAAATGCTCTTGATCTCCGCTTCGAAGACCTTATCCCGCAGCGCTCATTTGCCATCCCGATTTATCGGTCTATCCCTGTTCAGCCCCGGATTCAGCTTCGGCAGCATCCCCAAGTTTCCACACAACCCCACCAATGACACCGACGATCATTGCGCTGAAACGGTAGATAACTTCCGGCAGTTGAATGCCAAGCCAGTCATACCAGATGTCCGTGCCCATGTAACTCAATCCAAAGTCAGCAATTGCCCAAGCAATTAATACCCCGCCAAGAATTTTGAATATCATGATGTTCTCCCCGCAGAATCAACTTGCAATGCAACCATGGCATGAAAACCAACAGTTGCAAGCCATTCAGCGTTCAGATCAAAACTTTCTTCTTCCCCCTATTCCGCAGCACATGGCTATACTCCGCATTATACAAATCACTGTCCCGAAACTCGACATCACCAAACACCTTGCCGACCATCACCAGCGCAGTGCGCGTGATCTTCGCCTCCCGCACCCTGTCCTTCATCTCGCTAAGCGTCGTCTTGATATACAGCTCGTCCGGCCAGGTCGCGCGGTAGGCGATCACCACCGGGCAATCCGCGCCATAATGGGGCTCCAGCGCCTCGCGGATGTAAGCCAGATTGCGGATCGACAGATGAATGGCCAGCGTCGCGCCGGAACGCCCAAGCGTTTCCAGCTCCTCGCCCTTGGGCATTGCCGACGCCTTCATCCCCGTGCGGGTGATGATCACCGTCTGGGCAATTTCCGGCAGCGTCAGTTCCGTCTTCAGCCGCGCCGCCGCAGCCGCAAATGCGGGCACGCCGGGCACCACATCATAGGGAATTGAAAGCCCATCCAGCCGCCGCATCTGCTCGGCCACCGCCCCATAAATCGCCGGATCGCCAGAATGCACCCGCGCAACATCGAGCCCATTCTCATGCGCCAGCCGCATTTCCTCGATGATTTCGCCCAGCGCCATTGGAGCGGTGTCCATCACCTTCGCCCCCTCGGGAGCCGCAGCCACAATCTCCTCCGGCACCAGCGAACCGGCATAGAGGCACACGGTGCACCGCTCGATAAGGCGAAGCCCGCGCACAGTGATAAGGTCCGGCGCGCCGGGTCCGGCACCGATGAAATAGACGGTCATGTGGATTTTCCTGAAATTGCAGCAATCGCGGCTCTTCCCTTCTCCCCGCTGTTTGCGGGGAGACGGTGCCCACCGGGGGGTTGCGGGCCCGCGCCAAAGCCTGGCGGCAGTCCACGAATCACTTGATCATGGTCAGGAAAGGCGCCTCTGGCCCATACCCCGGCGCTGCCCCTCATCCGGTCCTTCGGACCACCTTCTCCCCGCAAGTGGCGGGGAGAAGGGGAAGCCCGCCTGCAATCCACAAAACCCTCCCTCATTCCGCCGCCGCCTTCGCGGGCATAATCCCCGCGCCAGCCTTCCCGGCATA
>JANMQE010000428.1:0-3093 GCA_031370195.1 Phyllobacteriaceae bacterium | reverse complement strand
TTCACCTACGACGCCAACGGCAACATGCTTGGCGACGGCATCCGCGCGCTCACATGGTCCAACGACAACCGCCTCGCATCCGTGGTGATCGGCGGGCAGAACGTGACGATGCTTTACGCCCCGGATGGCTCGCGCGCGAGGAAGACCTCGAACCTTGGCACCACGCGCTACTTCGGCGCGGAAGCTGAAGAGAAAGGCGGCGTTTACACGCGTTATCCGCACATGGACGTGATGGTCGAAGGCACCACGATCTCCTTCCTCCACCGCGACCATCTGGCCACTGTCAAACTCGTCACCAAGATGGACGGCACCATCCGCGAGCGCACCGGCTACGCCACATTCGGCGAACCCAAACCCGTCTCCGGACTGCCAAAAGGCTTCATCGGCGAGCGCCCGGATGTCGAGACGGGAATGCTGTATCTGAACGCCCGCCATTACAACCCGGCGCTCGGACGGTTCATAAGTCCGGATGATTGGGACCCGACTTTGGCCGGCGTCGGCACGAACCGGTATGCTTATGCCGGGAATGATCCGGTGAACAAGAGTGATGCTAACGGGCATTTTGTGGATCAAATGGGCGGGTGGTATCCCGCAACAGGCGACGACCCCGGATACAGCTACAATCCATTGGCGAATCCCGGAACGACCATAGCTATGATGGCGGCGCCGCTCGGGGCGGCCATCGCACCATCCGCTTTCGGAGCGGCGATGTTTGTAGGCCTTGATCTTGTCAGCATCGCCAATGACGACCTGCCGTCATCAAGCTTTTCTGGAAAGACAGGTCTCGCGCGCAACTATGCTGTTGGACGATTTGGCGAGGATATTGCCAAGTCTTACGTCGAAAAGTTGGGGAAGTTTGATGTCTTGGCAACGCAAGGAACAGTGACGACACGCAGCGGAAATCGGGTGGTTGATCTACTGGTCCGTGAGAAAGTGTCAGGAAAACTTTTCACGATAGAAGTGAAGACGGACGGAGGTAAAATCACGCACTCCCAGAAGGCCAAAGATTCACTCATTGCAAAGGAGGGCGGCGTGCTCAAGGGTGATAGAATGGGCGATCTTAAAGGAACTAACCTGAGGATGGACCGTATCGACATTCGTGTCAGTTCCGGCGGTCGGTGCGTCACGTCCTGCGCTGGCATGCCAGCGGGAGGTAGTCCAGGCAAGAGCGGCGGTGTATTGGGTGAGATCAAGAGTTTCTTCTCCGGCCTCTTTGGCGGCTGAGTAATTTGGGATGACGGGAGGAGTCGCGATGGCTAGTCTTAAAAATGAAAAGTTGAAATTCTGTGCTGCGTTTGGGATGCGCATGACCGCGCTGGGATTTCCAGCGGCAATTGTAAAGAGCACGAATTTCTATCAGCAGAAGACAGAGGCAGGAGTTGTCGGCATTCATGTCAATCCAGTGTACAGTGAAGACGGCCTCGACGTTATTTTGAGAGCCGCAGCTTCATTGACTGCTGTACAAAACCTACTTGTGCATACTGAGCTCTACTCCTGGGATGGGAGCTTGACTTGGACCTTCGGTATAGGTTTGCGGCAAGTCCGCGAAAGAGTGGAGAAAATCCCGCCTATCCCGATAAAAATAATGCCTGATGGGAGCGGAAGCTTTCGAGACGAAGATGTGTGGACGCATATCGACAAGTACGGGACATACGAGGCCTTTGTGCCTAAAGGCGCAGATGACGCCGCTATAGAAGAACAAGCTGATCGCGGGTTTCAGCGAGTGGAGAAATATGGCTGGCCACTCCTTCAGTCACACGGAATGACGGAACATGCGGCGCTCGAATTGATGTTGCGAACTGACGAAATTGCCAACTTGTGCTTTCTCGAGCCAAACAAAGCACTTGCAGGACTTATCTTGGCGAGAAAATTGAACAATCTGCGTGCGAAGGCACTAATCGTCGAGCGGGCTCGAAAGAAATTTGCAATGTACCGCCTGCATGGGAATCCAGACATTTCGGATAAGTTCGAAAGGATAGCCGCAAAGCTGGATCTTATTTGAGTGCAGCCTGAGACTGTCAAAACTTCATCGCGGAAAACGCAACAGTTGCGGAAGCCTCAATGAGAACACCAGTAACATGCCAAAGCCCCATGATGTGGATCGCATCAAATCTGTTACATTCATGATCGCTGAGCAGTCAGCAAGGATGACGTCAGCAGCGTCGATTGCGCATGAAAACGGCTTCATCTAGTTCTCGACCTGCCATCCGCTCCAACCCATTCTGACCAAGGACACAGGCGGAGTAGCGCAAATCGACAAGGCTGACACGCGTGAAGGCAGTCAGGCATGTCCCTTCGATCAACTATAGATTGCGTCTCACACCCGGACCTGCGCCAACCATAATCCCAACCACAGCCCCGCACCCCTCAAACCACCACCACCCCTGTCCTTTTGGTCAGGACCACCCGCCTTCGTTTTCCGCTTCACTCACCCTCGTGACAAACGTCAATATCTGTTGCGGTCATGCGGACGGTTCGGGCTTTCAACGGTTGAGGGGCATGCCAAACCATGTCCTGCGAATCCAGCATCTGCGACAGACAGGGTCCGGACCCGTCACCCCAAAAGGCGGGTCCGGACTTTATCCGCGTTTGATCTTCGATGTGTGATTGTGCCGGCCGGATCGACGGTGACGGCGCGGGCATTGTGCTTTTGCAGACTCCGTGCTGCAAAGGCACGCGGCTTTTGCGCTGTTGCGGCTTCGTCATTGCCGTCTGCCGCCGCGCAGGGCCCGCAGTCAAAACTGCGTGCCAGATGCACAGTGCCCGCCGCGCCGCCAAGCCTGATGACGGTCATGATTTCAAGGTTCCCGTCTGCGCCCATGATCTCCACCATGTCGCCCTTGTGCAGGCGCATCACCAACTTGCCGCCAACACGTGAACGCTCCCAGTCCGGACGCCAGCCTGGCTGAGTGACCTGATGGCGGGATGCCCCGTAAGCCTTCCACACACCATCGCGCATTTGCACGATGTCGAGATGGTGGTTGTCGAACGGCAGGACGGCATACACCGGGACACCTCCATCTCGCGACACATCGATGGCTTCATGGGCCACGTGGACGACCTTCACCCGTTTGGTCCGGCCAAACATCGCTG